>JAHEOI010000365.1 GCA_018610125.1 Verrucomicrobiota bacterium | reverse complement strand
CCGGTCGGCAAGGTCAGGCCGAGGACGGCTGCCACGACAAGCTTGGCGCCAAGCCACCGCCGAAGCCAAGGCCGCTCAAATGAGTGAAGGATGGCATCCATCAGAGTGACATTTCGACCTGTCATGATTGTCGCATTCTTACACTTATTCCTGAGGCGACTGCTTGAGACGCCCATCTTCCTTGACGGCCTCCGTCTGATTCGAGCCACTGACTTGGTCCAATAACATGGCGTGAGCCTTCCGGAAACGCGGGGCATGCTCAAGGGTCTTCAAGACTTGACGCTTCACTCCGGGCGTGTCGGTTTGTTGCATTAACCGGGCGAGGCGAAAATGGATCGCTGCCGGATCGGTCGGGCTGAGCTTAAGCCGTTTTCGGTAAGCCCCCATCGCTTGCCGGGGATGCCCCAATGCCTCTTGGGCTTCGGCTTGATAGCGAAACGGCAGGGACCGCAATGGAGAAACCGCCAGATATCGGCCCGCGGTTTGCGCCACCACTTCCCAATCCCCCCGCTCGCTCGCCAGCTTCATCAGGCGCCGATATGCCTCGATTGCCTCACTGTCGCAGGCAGCAAGCTTTTTCAAAACTTGGTATTCCGCTTCCGATTCCCCGAGCTCGCGATGCACGCGGGCAAGCCGGCGATACACCGCCGCCAATGGTTGCGATCCCTCCGAAAACCCCTCGATGAGTCGCTTCAAAGGCTTCTTGGCCCGTTTCCACTTTTCCTCGCCGATCAATCGCTCCGCCTTGCGCCGAAGCACCCAATAGTTATTCGGCGACAAGGCTTCCCAGGCGGGATCCGAGCCATCCAGTATCGCGCCGCCCGGCTTTTTCCAATTGAAGCCACTTCCCAGCTCCCTTGCCTTCTCTTTGGCATAGCTCTCGAAGCGCTCCTCCAATGGTTTTAAGGGAACCGTGTGGTCAGCCAGTGCCGCATAGACCTCGCGCCCTTCTCCCAGCTCGGTCAGAACGTCCTTCAACGTCTTTAAGCCGAATTCCCGGACTAGGAATTCCACCACCAGCGACGCTTCGTAATAGGCGAATTGGAGATGCCGCCCGCTCTTTGGGGCAAGGAACGCGGCACTCAAATCCTGGATCGGCGTCAGTTCCCCGTTGAGTATCATCCGTCGATATTGCGGCGTCATGGATTGCCCCCAGGTTGAGTCGGCTTGTTTCTCCTCAAAGACAGAAATGCCTTCACTCAGCCAGCGAGGCATCTTATTCCGGGTTCGATTCAAGGTAATGACATGGCAAAACTCATGCCATAGGACCGCCTCCCAGTTTCTCGGATTGGCCGTTTGCGAAGCCGGACTGTTCATTGTGATCACATCCCCGAAACAGACACCGAGATAGCCCGGGTTGTCCGGCATGCCAAAGGTACGAACTCCGAAATCCTTTTGCTCGGGAAAAATTTCGACGACTGTCCTTTCTTTCAAATCCACCCCGTACTTCTCGGCGAGGCGATCGCGGGCCTTTCCCAACAGCTCGAGCGCTCGATCGCCATACAAGGCAGCCTCTTTCGGCTCCATCCGCAGCACAAAGTGCCGATTGGTCAAGGTGGTGAAGCTCTCCAATTTGTCCTTCAACGTGAGGAGATTGTACGCCCGCACGTTGTATTGGTCGGCCTCCCTGACTTCTTTTGCCAGGGCCCAGCCTTGGTCCTCCTTACCGAGACGGAGCAAGTCTTGAGCAAGCTGAATCTTGGCGGGCAGGTAATCCGGGTCCTTTTCCAACGCCAGGCGCTGATATTCGGCCCCTTCCCGGAAACGATACTTTTGCGACAGCTTGAAACCGATCAGGTAATCGACTTCAGGATTGGTCTCCCAAAAGGCCAAGGCTTTTTCCCGAAAGCGCGCCTCCTTTGCCGGCTTGCTCTTGAGGTGCGCCATCACGGCCCTGTAAGCCCACGCTTTCGGGTGGTCCGGATTTGTCTTCAGCGCCTGTTTGACCTTCTCTAACGCCGCGTCATAGCTCTCCGAGTCGATCAGATGGTCGGCCATTAGCAAGTAGCTCGGGGCATGACTCGGATTCACCTTAAGAGCCGCCTTGAGCGAGCTCATCATCTTTGCCCGGTCGCTCGGCTTGTAAGCTCGAGCCACCCCCCATAATAGGTCGGGATCCTTCGGAAAATGCTTCAGTCCTTTTTGATACCACTCGGCCGCAAGCTTGTAATCGTGCTTCTCCAACGCCAATCTCCCGGCGGCAAGGTAGGTCCCCCGATACTTCTGATCCTTCTCGTGCGCCTTCTCCAAGATTTGCTCGAGCACAATCTTGGGATCCACTCCGAGCTCCAGCAATGCTCGCCCGAACGCCACCAAGTCCGGTGAATCTTGATAAGCCCAAGCCCGCTGTCGGTACGAATAATAGATCTGTTTCAGGTGGGATTTCGCTTTCTGAGGGCTCCCGTTCCGACGACCCGCTCGAAACGCAAGCCACCTCAGCCGAAGACTCCCGGGACGGTGACGGACTCCCTCGAGGGCCGCCTCTTCGGCTTCTTGATAACGTCCCAACCGCAATAAGGCCCGCCCCAGCAATATCCCCCACTCTTCGCTGTAGCGCCCTTGCTCCGACAAAGCCTGCCGGGAAGCCTTAAGACAACGCTCATACTCCCCCTTTATCAACCACTCCTTGGCCGATTCAAGCGAGGCCGCCGAAACAGCGGCTGCCATCGAAAAGAGACACCCGCCAATCAATAGAATCCGGGGCGTTACAAAACGATCAAGGTACACACCTACCAATACACAGCATGCTCACTGACTGCAACACCGGAAGCGCAGATCGGTCCCGATCTCTCACTGCATGTTTGGTGCGGGCCCCCTCGCATAAGCGCTCTCGGGTGATGTAGCGCAGGCTGTTAGCCTGCTTTGTCGCAGACTGCCGAGTCTGCCTGTGTCAAATTGGGGCCCGAGCAAGGGGAGCTGGCCCGCAGCGGAGTGCGGGCCCTACCACAACAGAGGAGGTAGGGGCGGCGATCTCCGTTACGCCGGATGTAGCTCCAGCAAATGACACACTGATTTCTTTACAGACCCTTAGGTGCACGCTATCCGATTTTGCCCGGGACGTGACGCTTCTCCTCGTGCAGTGGTCCGACGCGCCCCATAGTCGGCTGGGATGGCTGATCCTCGTTCTCAGACGGCGCAGCCCGATCAACCTTGGTTTCATACTCCGGCCACGAAAGCACTTGAGCATTATGATTGGGTTGTCCCACAGCCGCTAACGCCGCTACCCGCTTGTGCGCATAACTGAATCGCATAGTTAATGCCTTTCATGATATCGCCCGATCCACCCCCTCGATGTGGCTCATGGATCAGAGCTCAAATTCTTCGACTTGGATTGTTGACGGTATCCATGGCGCGCTACCCCCGAGCGGGCTAGGATTTATTCCGTAGGACGGCATTGCTCGATTGCTCGATCGCTCAATGCCAGGATTTTCTGGTTGGCGAGGTTGGTATTTGGGGGAACGCACGCAATGATTTGCGCACCCTCCCCCAATACCGCCGTCCAAACACCAACATCGAATCATGAGAGCAGATGGCGTGCCATCGAATTCGCAGGTCAGGAAGCTTGCTAAACAAGGCGATTTCTTTTAAGGAATATTCCAGGAGATATGAGCACAACAGAACAACATCAATTTCAAGCTGAGACACAACAGCTCCTCAACATCGTTATTCATTCGCTTTACACGGATAAGGAGATCTTTATCCGGGAGCTGATATCGAACGCCGCGGACTCGTTGGAGAAGCTACGATTTCAGCAGACGGCCGGCGAAACGATTGTCCAGCCAGACCTGCCACTGAAAATCACGGTCACGGTCGATGAGGAGAACAAGACGATCACCGTCACGGATACCGGTGTCGGGATGACCCACGACGAGCTGATTGAGAATTTGGGTAAAATCGCCCATTCCGGCTCCCAAGCCTTTTTGAAGGAATTGGCGGAAAATAAACGAGACGACGCAAGCTTCATCGGCCAGTTCGGTGTCGGGTTTTATGCGGCCTTTATGGTCGCGGAGAAGGTGATTGTCTACACCCATTCCTACAAGGAGCAGGAGGGGTGGTGCTGGACCTCGCATGGCACGGGCACTTACGAAATCGAGTCGGCCTCGGATATCCCACGCGGCGCTCAGGTCGTGCTCCATCTCCGTGAGGAAGCTCACGAGTTTGCGGACGCTTCCAAGCTCGAGACAACGATCCAGCGCTACTCGAATTTCGTGCCATTCCCGATCGAAGTAAACGGGAAGCAGATCAACACCGTTCAAGCGCTTTGGACTCGCAACAAGAACGACATTAGCGACCAGGAGTACAACGAGTTTTATCACTACATCGGGCACGACTCCCAAGACCCGATGTTACGGTTTCACTTCGCCGCCGATGCCCCATTGGCCATTCAAGCGCTTCTGTTCGTTCCTCAGCAAAACGTCGAAACGATGGGGTTGTCCCGAAGCGAGTCCGAAGTGAATCTCTACTGCCGGAAGGTTCTGATTCAGGCCAAGGCGGAAGGCCTCTTCCCGGAATGGCTTCGGTTCCTCAAAGGAGTCGTCGACAGCGCCGACTTACCGCTGAACATCGCGCGCGAAAAGATGCAGGGGACCGCTCTGCTGCAGCGTCTCAACAAGGTCCTGACCTCGCGATTCCTTAAGTTTCTTGAAGAAACGGCCAATCAGGATCCGGAGACGTACAAGCGATTTTACGAGCAGTACAATCGCTTCTTGAAGGAAGGGGTCGTCACCGATCAAACCCATCGCGAGGCGTTGGCCAAGCTCCTCCGGTATGAATCCTCAAGTCTGGATCGCGGTCAATTGACCTCCCTCTCGGACTATGTCCAACGGATGAATTCCGATCAGAACGAGATCTACTACCTCGTTTCCAAAGGCCGTGACGCCGCCGAGGCAAGTCCGTACTACGAAGTCTTCGCGGCCAAGAACCTCGAGGTCCTATTCATGTATGATCCGTGGGACGAGATTGTCATGGAGCACCTTGGGGAGTTTGAAGGAAAGAAGATCGTTCCGGCCGAGAGGGCGGATCTCCAGGTGGACCAACCAAAAGAGGAAAAGGGCCTGACAGACCAACAGGCAGAAGAGCTGGCGAAATGGATGAAAGAGGCCCTTGGTGATCGGGTTAACCAGGTCCGGGTATCCAAGCGCCTGGTCGACAGCCCCGCTGTCGCCGTCGACAGTCAGCACATGACCTCGAGCATGCGCCAGCTCATGAAGCAGATGAACCAGCAAGCCGGCTTGAACCGGCAAGACTTGGAGATCAACCCGCGTCACCCCATCATGGCAAGCCTCGATAAGGCCCGCCATGCCGATCAAGGACTCGCTACCAAGGCTGCGGAGCAAATCCTCGACAACTCGCTTACCGCGGCCGGTTTCCTTGAGGATCCGCGCCTTATGATCCAACGGTCGAATGAGCTCTTGGAACAGCTCTTGACGCTGCGCAGTCTTACGTAAAATCGATTGCAGCCCCCGGCTTTTTTGCGCATCTTGATCTCTTATGGCAGGAAACGACCTCGACACGCAATATGTGGCGCACTTGGCCCGGATTGCATTGACATCGGAAGAGCAAGCCGAGCTGGGGGCCCAGCTCGCCGACATCCTAAGCTATGTCGAGAAGCTCAAAGAGCTGGATGTCAGCGGCGTCGAGCCGACGGCGCATCCGATCCCGCTGACCAACGTCACGCGTCCGGATGAAGTCCGGAGGTCAATTCGCCATGCTGAGGCGCTTCAAAACGCCCCCCAGCAAGCGAACGGATTGTTCCTGGCGCCCAAGATTGTCGAATGATGCCAATCGTTCATTCGGTTGAAAGCGTTTTCCGCCTTACGACAGCCATCACGCCTCAGCGAGCTTCCTCATGCCAAATCGATTAACCCTCTCGCAACTGCAACAGCAATTACAACAACGGGAATGCTCCTCTCGGGAAGCCGTTCAGGCCTGCCTGGATCAAGTCGAGCGGGTGGATGGCCAAGTCAACGCCTTTCTCGATTACGATGCCGAAGAGGCGCTGGCCCAGGCCGATGCCGCCGATCAAAAACTGGCGAGTGGCGAGACAAACGGCCCCCTAACCGGGATCCCGATCGCCATCAAGGACATCATTGCCGTCAAGGGTCAGCCACTGACGTGTGCCTCCCGCATACTCCGCTCTTTCCAATGCCCTTACAATGCGACTGTCATCGAGCAGCTCAAAGCGGCCGGAGCGGTCGTGTTTGGGCGACTTAACATGGACGAGTTTGCGATGGGGAGCTCAACCGAGCATTCCTCCGTGAAGCGAACGCAGAACCCATGGGATCCCTCTCGCATCCCCGGGGGCTCCTCGGGGGGCTCGGCGGCGTCCGT
>JAHEOI010000364.1 GCA_018610125.1 Verrucomicrobiota bacterium | reverse complement strand
TTGGGCGGGCAAGGTGACGGGGCCGGAACGCATCGGGTTTGGAAGCGTGACGATTTTCAGATATTCGTCCCCACCCCCGCCGAGTATCAAGGACGAGCTTACCTGGTGCGTCACCGTGGGCAGGTCGTCTGCCTGGATCCGACGACGGGGAAAACGATCTGGAAGGACGCATTTCCGAAAAGCAGTGCCAACTATTACTCCTCGCCACTGATTGCCAACGGGAACCTCTACGTGGCCCGTGAGGATGGTGTGGTGTTTGTAGCCAACGTGGAAAGCGGGTTTGAGCTCGTTGCCAAAAACGATATGCAGGAGCGAATCATCGCGTCACCGATCCCTGTTGCAAACCGCCTGCTTTTCCGCGGCGACAACCATCTGTTTTGCGTTTCGGATTGAGTCGACCACCGATAGGGACCTCGTCCCCCAGGTCCTATTTTTCCCGGGATTCCGGGGAGGAAGAGAGAAGTGGTGGACGCCGGGGACGACCTCCCTATCAGGGAGAGGGGAGCCCGTCCGTTTTTTCCTTGATAGGGACGTGTCCTCAGCCCTCTATGCTCTGAGCTCAGCTCCGGGTTAGCTTGCGATGCTTGGTTTTGCGCTCGCCGGGCGCCACATCCATACGCTTTTGGCGGTCGGCCTCATACCCCGCATGATTTCCGGCAAACCAGCGGGGCTGCTCGTCATCTTCAAAGGCAAGGATATGGGTTGCGATGCGATCCAGAAACCAGCGGTCGTGACTGATGGCCAGGACACAACCTTCAAAATTGAGAATGGCATCCTCGAGGGCGCGCATCGTGTTGACGTCGAGATCATTCGTTGGCTCGTCCAAGAGGATTACGTTGGCTCCCGACTTAAGCATCCGTGCCAGGTGCACCCGATTTCGCTCACCACCTGAGAGGTCCTTGACCGGTTGCTGCTGGTTATCCCCGGTGAAGCCGAAGCGTGCCGCATAGGCCCGGGCATTGACTTTGTGAGCACCAAGCGGAATCGGGTCTTGTCCATCGGCGATCGCTTCCCATACCGGCTTTTCCTCGGCAAGACCTTCCCGACTTTGCTCGACGTGGGCCAGCTTGACGGTTTGACCGACCTTTAAAGTCCCGCTGTCGGGAGTTTCCGCTCCCGTGATCATCCGGAAGAGCGTTGTCTTGCCGGCGCCGTTTGGGCCGATGATGCCTACCTTTGCCCCCGAAGGCACCGCGAAGGTTAACCCGTCGAATAGTTTTCGGTCCCGGTAGTGCTTGGCGGCCTCTTCGGCCTCGATTACCTGTTGCCCGAGACGAGGACCCTCAGGGATGAATATTTCGGCTCCCTTTTTGCCTTTGGCTGCATGGGCGCCCGGTTGTGGCAGCCAATCATGGTCTTCATTGGTTGCCTCCCCCGCGTGGTAGCGGATCCAGGCGAGCTCGCGACGCAGTGCCTCGCGCCGTTGAGGTTGACTGTCTCGCGCTGCAAGCTGCTTTTGCTTTTGCTCAAGCCACGAACGATAGTTCCCGCGCCATGGCTCTCCCTTGCCGTTTTCAAGCTCAAGGATCCAGCCGGCCACGTTATCGAGAAAATAACGATCGTGGGTGACGGCAATGACGGTGCCGGGGTAAGCATGGAGATGGTTCTCAAGCCAAGCGAGCGTTTCGACATCGAGGTGATTCGTCGGCTCGTCGAGCAATAGAATGTCGGGCTGTTGGAGGAGGAGTCGACAGAGAGCCACCCGACGCTTTTCACCACCCGAGAGTACCGAGATCGGCGTATCTCCCGGCGGGCAGCGCAGCGCGTCCAAGGCCTGTTCCATATGCGAGTCTAGAGACCATGCGTCCATGTCGTCCAATTGTTGCTGCACCACCCCTTGCCGATCGAGGACTTCGGTCATTGTATCCTCGTCGAGCGATTCCCCAAGCCGGTTGCATAGATCCTCAAACTCCTGAAGCAGCGAACGTGTCTCGGCCACGCCTTCTTCGACCACGCTCTGGACGGTTTTCGTCTCGTCGAGCTGAGGCTCTTGATGGAGATGACCGATCGTATGACCCGCGGCAAGATGCGTCTCGCCTTCATGGTCGGTGTCCTCGCGAGCCAGAATCCGCATCACAGTGCTCTTGCCGGCGCCGTTTAATCCCACGACGCCTATTTTGGCGCCATAGAAATAGGAGAGATTAATGTCTTCAATGATCGCCTTGCCACCACGGCGCTTGGTAACGCCGCGCATGGTGTAAATGATTTTCGGAGATTCTTCGCTCATGGATAGTTTTCTTCGATCGCACGCCCCTGGAATCCCGCGGTGAATGTGCCCTCGGCTTGGCGCGATCCGTTTTCCGAAAACAGTACTGATCAGGGGGAGTGAAAGCAAGCTTGCCATTCCGTCATCACTCATGGCGGTGCAACCGGGCTTTATGAAGGCGCCCCGATGACGTAGCCGAGGCCGCGGCGCGTATGGATCGACACCGAACCACCGGATGCGGCGATCTTTTTGCGTAGCAAGCAGATAGTGGAATCCACCGCGTTGCTCATGAGCTCGGCTGAGTCATCATAAAGGCAATCCTCGATCTCGCTTCGGGAAACGACTTGGCCCTGGCGAAGCGCCAGGCATTCCAAGACCTTGAATTCTTTAGCAGTCAGTTCCAAAGCCTCGTTGCCTCGCAGGACCGTCTTGGCGGATAGATCGATTTTCAAATCGCCGATTTCAAGACGAGACGTCGAGTGTTGATAACGACGTCGTCCCAGGGCCTCGACACGGGCGAGGAGCTCTTCCAACGCGAACGGTTTTACCAGATAATCATCCGCCCCCTCATTCAACCCGCGTACCCGATCCTCTATGGCATCCTTGGCGGTAAGAAGAAGGACCGGATCCGAACGCTTGAGGTTACGCAAACGCCGGAGCATTGCCAAACCGTCCAAGCCCGGAAGCATGATATCCAGAATGAGGACATCGTAGGTTTTGTTCTCGACCAACCACCACCCTTCTTCCCCGTCGGGGCTCGTGTCCACGGTGTGACCGGAACGGACCAAGGCGGTGCCGACGTAGCGGCGCATCCTTTCGGAATCCTCTACGAACAAGAGCTTCATACATGTAAGGGGCTTCTGTTCGAGCGACGATCCGGAGCGCGAGCCGGCCTGCATTCGCTGCAACAGTGCGTTTTAGCCATTTGTCGGTCCGGGCTCATGGTGATTATCGTAATGGAAAATCAACGCGACTTGAAAGACTTCGGCCTCAGGGAACGAAGCCTTCATATTCAATTCGAGCAGCTCCGAAATGGCGCACACCAGCGAGAGTCCCAATCCGCTATGCTCGGCGGCCGAGCGAGCGTCATCCTTCCGCCAGAATCGTTCAAACAATTTCGGGAGGTCTTCTTTCGTCAAATCGGGACACGGGTTTCGAAAAGCCAATTTGAGGTGGTTGTCTCCAAACTCGGTCCGCACGCTCAACCACTTTCCCGGCGGCGTGTAGTCGACTGCGTTGGAAAGGAGGTTATTAACGAGCGAGGCGAACAGCGATGGATCGGTTTTCATTTTGAGATCCCCGGGAATAATAAAATAGGGGGTGATGGATCGGTGGGCTGCCTTATGGGCGAAAGGTTCCCATTGGGATTCTATGAAAGGTTTGAGCTCGATTCGGTCTTCGCGCACGGGGGCACGACCCTGTTCGCAACGGCTAAGAGCAAGCAATTGTTCGACAATGCGTTCCATGTCCATGGAAATGTTCAAGATGTCCCGCATTGCCGACGGCTCTTCCTTGACATCGGCCTCGCTCCAGGTTAGGCGCATCTCGGCCACACTCCGCAGCTCTGCCAAGGGCGTCCGCAATTCATGAGCGATATCGGAACTGAATCGGCGTTCTCTTTCGAGGGAGGCTTCGACGCTTTCCAGCATGGCATTCAAACGGCAGCATATCGGGACGAGCTCATCCGGCAACCCTTTCTCCGGAAAGCGACGGTGCAACGATTGGGAGCCAATAACGTCGGCTTCCGAAGCGACCCTTTGCAATGGTGCCAGGTTTTTTCTCAAGGTGATCCAAACGAGGAAGACGCCGCCCGTTAGGGTCAAGATGCCGAAGCCGGCAAGGTTGAATCGAAGCGACGCAAGCGTCTGTTGGACAGCGGAGCGATCGCCGGCCACGACCAAGCCCACACGGAAATTTGGGTCGTAATGCCTTCTGTCTCCACGGTCGGTTTCCGGGACAAACCGAAACCCGAGTGCCCGTCCCGGCATGCCGTTGGGCAACTTTAAATTCCAAATCTTCGGTTGTTCGACGGTCCCGAACCGCTTTGGGAGTTGTTTGTGATGATGTATCAAGGGTTCGGAGCGATGCAGGGTTTGTCCTTCGGGATGCCAGAGTTGGAAGAAGCGGATGGGAAATTTCTTATGGAATTCCTCAATGTAATCTTTTTCGAAGCCGATCTGGATATAGGTTTGCTCTTGCTTGGTCAGAGCCGCAATGGTGGCAGCCTCAACTTCAAGGCGTTTATCCAGCTTGTCATATAAAGTGTCCTTGATGGAGAAGTAAAGAATCAACCCGGAGCCACCGATCAAAGCGGTGAAGCCGAAGAGCAAGGCCGCGGTTAATTGGCGACGGATGGAAGTCATGAATCCCCACCGAACAGAATCTTCGTAATCTTCTCGTAATTTTTTGACTGTCAGAGTAGGAGGCATGCGAGATCAAGGATTTCAATACGTAACTGGAGACACGATGATGGAAAGAATGAGCTGGATTGGCTCGGTTCGGAAAACTCAAAGATCTTTCCTTTGCCTCTTAAGTTCGGCGGTCGTTTTATGCGCACTCGTCACCCAAGGAAAGAACGATAAGAGCCGGGAAAACTCGGCTGCAGTGGCTTCGCCATCGGTTCTGGAAATCGATTACTCCGAGGTGATCGCCCGGGGGAGTCCTTATGTGTTTGGCGGGGCACAGCCACGGGGATTATCCGAGAGCCAATGGGATACCTTGAAAAAGCAAGGCTTTCGGTTTATGCGGATGCAAGCCGATCTCACCGAGTTGGTGCCTTGCGATTCACCAAAGGCATTTTTAGCAAACCGCCAAGGATGCGCCAAGCCGAAAAATTGGGATTGGCAGGAGGGGATTTATGGCGACGATTTCGTGAGCGAGGCTTCCGCCCGCGGCATGCGGGTCTGCCTTGTGATCAAAAACGCGCGATGGAACCGCTGGCAAGGCGCTCCGGACGACGAGGAGACCATGCCGCGCGATCTTGAAGTATGGGGTGCAATCGTGCGGAAAATCGTCAACCATTACGAAGGCGCCGTGGACTACATCGAGCTATTCAACGAGGTTGATCGGGATCCGCAGTTCCTGGTTGAAGGGAGTCCTTACGACCGAAAGACCGGTTACCAGAAAGTGGCTCGGCGCGCGCTGGAAGCCGTCGCTCAATCCGAACACCCCGAGACCCCTGTTGGCGGGCCTGTGGCTTCGTGGGTCGGGAAGGAGCAGGTCAAGTGGCTCCTCGACGATCCAAAAATTCGAAGCGGGCTGGGATTCCTCTCATTTCACACCTTTGATGCCGAGCATTATCCAAGCGCGACGGTCAAGACCTACCGAAGCTTAATGGCGCAATATGGCGTTGACCTGCCGATTATTCGTAGCTCTTATGTCCCCGAGTACCCGGAGAGCGACATCCCGATTCCTGGAACCATTGAGCCGGTGCCGGTGGCGGGTCATCTGATCGGCACTTTGAAAGACGGTCTTGAGGCCGCCGGCTTGTGGGAGATCCAGAACAAAGGGGGTGAGGATGATCCTCGCTATTGGTTCGATGACACAGGCACGGTGCCAACGGCGAACCTCTGGGTGCTTATGTCCAATACCCTGAAGCTCGGCAAAGGGCCGAGTCGGATTGTGGCCTTGGAGGGGCTTCCAAAGACCAGCGCCTTGGCCGCGATCAACGTGGCCGGTGAGCCGATTGCGGTTTGTGTGGGACGGGAGGGAGCGTATAAGGCTGACTTCCGGCTCAAGAATCTCCCGATCAAGGGCGCCGTCGAGGTGAATGTCTATCGCGGCGATCATCAAGGGGATGGCAAGTCGGTGCTGGAGAAAGTGACCGCCGGAGTGGGACAAGGAGAGTGCTCGTTTTCGTATCGTATTCCCGAGCGAAGCGTTGTGGGCTTTCGGATTGAGGGCAAGGCTCAATGAGTTGTTGTTGGAAGGACCTGATAGGAGGCGTTATGAATGCAGACGATAGAAGAACCGGGAGGTGGCTATTAGGGGTAACCTTCTGCCTTGTATGCTTGAGCGTCTATGCCGGGGCGGTCGAGGCCGGGGGGCTTTCGAGCGGGGAAGGTGGACGCCAGCAGGCCGATCTCCCCGTGCCGAAGGTTAATAACGACGATCTTGTGCTCAGTCTGTTTGCTTCCGAGCCGGAGATTGTAACGCCGATCGGGGTTGCTGTCGGCCGACACGATCGAATTTATGTCCTGGAATCCCATACACATCTGGAATCCGATGACTATCCGGGCCCGGCGAGTGACCGGGTCAAGGTCTTTTCGGATTCCGATCGGGATGGGGCAGCCGACGGCCACCATATCTTTGCCAAAGGGATCGAGAATGGCATGAACCTCGCCTTCTCGCCCCAAGGCACCCTTTTCGTCGTTACAAGCCGTGCTGTGTGGGCCCTTTACGATCGGGATGGCGACGGGCGCAGTGAGGATCGCAAGCGGATTGCCGGGCTGACGAAGCCGGAATACGTCTATGATCACGCTGCCCTGATGGGGGTGACCTTCTCTCGGGACGGTTGGCTCTATATCACCCGGGGCAATGTCGGCGGGGATCCGTGGCGGATGGAGGCCGCCGACGGCTCTTCGGTGAGCGGCTTCGGTGATGGCGGCAACATCATGCGATGCCGGCCTGACGGAACCGATTTGCAGAAGGTGGCGACAGGCTTCTGGAATCCCTTTGATGTGGCATTTGACCTCCATGGGCGACTGCTTGCCTCGGACAACGATCCCGACAGCCGAGGCCCGAATCGGCTGGTCCACGTCATCTCAGGGGGTGATTACGGCTATAAAGCCCTTTATGGAGGAAGTGGCATCCATCCATACCTCGCTTGGGACGGTGAATTGCCGGGGACCTTGCCCTACGCCGCTCCCCTGGGCGAGGCAGTAAGCGGTATCCTTCCCACAGGCTACGCGGCGCTGCCGAGCGACTATCCCGGCGATGTTCTGGCGGCGGTATGGGAGGAAAACACCATTGTTGGAATTGACCTCCAACAGCGGGGAGTGTCGGTGAGAGGTGAGCCGCAAGTCCTGATCCAAGGCGGCGATCGATTTCATCCTGTCTCCATGGCCGCGGATAGCCACGGCGCCGTGTACATCACCGACTGGGTGGTCCGTCAGTATCCGAACCACGGTAAGGGGCGCATTTGGCGAATGGCCCCGAAGAAGGGAGTGAAACAGAGGGGGCCACGGCGGCGGTATGGGCCGGTTGAGTCTGATCCCGGGCGGCAGCGTCTCGAAAAGATCAACAACGCCGATGAAAAATCCGATTTTGGGAGACTCAAAAGCGCCTTAACTTCTCAGGATCCATTTGTCCGATCGGCGGCAATAACGGTCTTATCGAGGGCTCCTTTTCAAGAGCGGGTCCTCGAGGCCACCGAGAGCTCGGATCCTGAAGTGAGGCTTGGCGCATTGCTGGCGCTTCATCGTTCCGGTATCGATGAAGCAAAGGCCGTGGCCGTGGCCAAGCGGCTCCTTGCCGATCCCAAGCGGGTGATCCGTCGAATGGCACTCATTTGGGTAGGTCGCCGCACTATGACGACGCTTCGACCGGATCTGGCACGGTCGATCAACCAAGGCGAGGTTACGTCCGGGCTGTTCGAGACGTATCTCGCGACGGTGCGACACCTCCGTCCCTCGTTCGTCGAGGCTTACGCAAGCCAAGATCCAGAGGCCGATGAGGAGCTTGAGCTTCCCGATGGATTTATCCCGAAATTGCTTAAGGATGCATCGCGATCTCGGATGGTTCGTGCTGTCGCTCTGGAGTATCTCGAAGAGCCCGAGGCGCATCTCGAGCTTGTGCTCGAATTGGCCGAAAGAGGGAACGGGCGTCTGGCCTTGGAGGCGATCCGGACACTTGCCGGTGTGACCGGTAAGGAGGTGGTTAATGTCCTCACAAAGATTGCCGAGTCAGACTCAAGCTCGCCCAAGCAACGCGCCGAGGCGTTGCTGGTGCTGAGCCGACAGCCTGCAGAGGCGGTCGATCAAGCACTCGGTTTGCTGGAGAGGGCACCGCCTGTCGTCCAGTTGGCTGCGGCCCGTTACCTCCGAAGCCGGTCACTCTCCCAAGAGGCAAAACAGGCTCTCCGGAAGCGAAAGGCGAGACTCCGGCAGGGTTCAAAGGAGGAAGCGATCGCTCAACAGCTCGATTTTGCTTTGGGTTCAAGCCCCCGCCAAGGACGTCCGAGCAGCAACAAAGAGTGGTATCAAGCTTTGGCCGAAGGAGGTGATCCCTCCGTCGGTCGGCGTGTCTTTTATTCGCCTTTGGCGCAATGCTCACGATGCCATGCCATCGGCAATCGAGGTGGCTATTTTGGTCCCAACCTCACGGGAGTGGGACGCTCAAAGAGCCGCAGGCAGTTGATCGACGCCATCCTCCAGCCTTCTGAGCGGATAGCTCCCGGATGGCAGACTTGGTACGTCAAGACCGAGAATGGACGGATGCACTATGGCCGACAGATCGATGTCCATTATGACGATGTCGAGATTTATGTTCAGAGCGACCGCGGGGGCGAGTTCGAGACCTTTGAGGATGTAAGCGATTATGGGGTCGTCGAGACTTCCTTAATGCCGGAGGGGCTGGAACGTCAGCTCACTGTGAGTGATTTCCGTAGCCTGATCGCGTTCCTCAAAGAGAAACACTAGCGAGGCATTCCCTTGGAACGGGCCATCAAATTGGATCGCGTCTCCGAAAGGGGGGAGAGGAGAGGCGATGCGTGAAATTCACGCAGTGCTGTGCATAGGCAAAACAGTGCCGGGGATGACCCAAAAAAAGGCTCGGCTAATTCCTGAACTGAGCGATTCTTCCGGTCGATCTGGTTCAAATGCGTGTAATCTGGGATTGAGAGAGAAGCAAGCAAAGTACCCTAACCCGCCCTCCGAGCACCCTCTCCCATCCGATGGGAGAGGGCAGGGTAAGGGTCAAAATCGCTCAAATTGGGTCCTTGCCAGAACCTGATAGCCATTGGCCAAAAATGGGGCAACGAACTGTAGCCGGTCTTGGGAGCAAATTTTCGGAGAGCGGTGGGTGCTCGAGAAAAAACTAGGGGGTCGCCTTTTAAGCGATCCCCTAGCCAACCAATTCCAGTATGCGAAGGACGCCGAACGTCATGTCGGCGCGTTATAGTGGGCCAAAGAGGCATGTCAACCCGGCCTTGAATGCCAGGTCGGCAGGTTTCTTTGCATCGTTGTGATATAATGCATGGAGCGTGAAGCTCATTGTATGTTTCGTTTAGCACGATCCATGCCAAGATGACCGAGGGCCGCCTCCCTGATAAGGACGTTCTCCCGGACGTACCACTTCTCGCTTGGCCCCTATCAGGGAGGTTGGCTATTTTTCCTGGGCTGTCTTGAGCTTGGGCTGAGGCTTTAAATCGATTTGGAAGTCTTTGAAGCGAACCTCCATCGGGCCGCCCGAGTGGAGCTGCAAGCCGATCAGTCCCTGGGTGTCGCCTTGAGGGTCTTCAAGGTTAACGCAGCGGTGACCATTGATGGCGGTTTTAATCCGGTGCTCCACCGCCACGATTTCGTATGTGTTCCAATGGTCCGGCTGAACGAACGCTTCGCCCGATTTTTCCCATAGCAGCCCGCGTCCTTGCTCTTCGTAGAGCTTACCCCACCAGCCTTTTCCGATGTCGGCCTGATAGCCTTTCATTTCGCCGTCCCCATGGGGTTGACTGCGAAACTGGATGCCGCTGTTCTCGGAATTCGGGATCAGCTTGACCTGGCACACTAGGCGAAAATCGCTTAGGACCATTTGGCTTTTGAGGAACTCGTTGTGATCGAGGCCGGTTTTGGTCTTGCCGACAATGGTGCCGTCGGTCACCTTCCAGAGATCGGGGTTGCCGCGCCAGTTGGTCAAGTCGTTGCCATTAAAAAAGAGATCGACCGTAAACGGGGTGGCTGTGACCGGGACCTGCGTCGGTTGGGCGAGGTAGTATAGGAGGTCGCGCACTTGCCGGTCGGACAATCCTCCCAGCAAGCCTTCCGGCATCATTGAAATCGATTGAGTTTCCAGGGAAGCGATCTCGTTCCGTGGGACGGTGACGCTTTGGGTCACGGTTTGGATGGTCACGGCGTTGGCATCTTGGCGCTGGACGATGCCGCTCAGAATGCGTCCGTCGGTCGTTTTCAAGATGGACGTGCGGTATTCGTTGGGAATCAAGGCGTTTGGATCGAGGATGTTCTGCAGGATGTAATCGAGATTGTCCCGGTTTGACCCGGTCAGGTCGGGACCGACGTCGTTACCGATCCCGAAAAGGGTATGGCATTGCTGGCAGCGTTGGACGAATAATGCTCGTCCGCGCGACGCGTTGCCTGGGGGATCGCCGGCGGAACGGTAGACCTGCCTGTAGTGGCGAATCTGTTTCTGTTTCTCCTGGTCGGTCTTTCGTGCCACTCCCCAGAGCCGTTTCAGCGTTTGATTGATCTTCGGATCTTCCAGCTTTCGCAGTCGTTGAACAAGATCGGCGGTCAATGCCTGCTTTGACACGGTGTTGTTTTGGATCGCTTCGAGGAGATGCTTGGCGAAATTTCGACGTGAGGCAAGCGTGTTGAGGGCGATCCGTTGCTCGCTCGGAGTAAGCCGGGGGAAAGTTTCGAGAATAGCTTCGGGTGTATCGGGATGGTTGTACTGGGCCAGCCCTTTGAGAATGGTGCCGCGAAGCGCCGGTTGATCCAATAATCGATGGAGAATCGGCGGGAGCTTCGGGTCGTTGGCTTGCATCAGCGCTTGCAAGGCTTGCTTTCGCTTGCTGGAAGGGGCCGATGAATCCTTTAACGTGCTTCTGAGCTGCTTCAAGGCCCGCTTGCTGCCGAAAGTGACCCCCAACGATTGCGTCAAGGAACGGACTTCTTGATTCGGGCTTTTGAGAAGCTGCTTTTCTGCCGCTTTCCAGCCGTCCGGCATGGCGACGTGACGTTGACCTTTGAGCGCATCGCGTATTCCTGTCAAGACATCGAGCTGAAACTGAGGGTTATCGACCTTCTGGAGGAGTGAGACGAGTCGGGAGAGATTGTCCCCCTGGCTTGGTTGACTCAAACCGGTGGTCGCCGGACAAAGGAATAGGAGAGTCAATGTCGCTATTGCGAGCGCCGTAACGGTGGTTTCAAATCGCTTCATACGTTGTGTCGGTTGACCCCGATTCAGGTTGGTAGCGGTTGTACTGCTCAAATGGTTGCCTGGCTGCCATGCTAAAATTCGGTCTTTTCGAGTCAAGCCTTTGCGTTGGGCGTTTATCGACCTGGGCTGTCACGTCTTGTAACACAGAGTGCCCGGTCTGCTGGCGATTTTCGGTCAGGGAAGAGGACGCTCCATTTCTGGGTTGTTTTGGCGAAAAGAAGGAGCGAGATTGGTCTCTGCAAAGATCGGAGATTGGCAGAAAGAAAGGTGTAACCATGAAACTTCGGATAAGGATGAGCTGGTCGGTGCTCGTGGTGGCCTTGAGCATGCTGGTGTTGACCTCGGGCTGTTCAAGCGTCGGACCCAATGCCAAGATTGGAGCGGTCTCTGGG
>JAHEOI010000363.1 GCA_018610125.1 Verrucomicrobiota bacterium | reverse complement strand
TCGGTGACCACGGCTGACTTCGACGGCGATGGTCGCCTGGATGTGGCCACGGCAAATGGAGGGACACGGAAACATGTAGGGAGGACGGTTTCAGTGGTTCTGGGTGGCGACCGTACGTATTTCCAAAGTCAACATCGATTCTCAGTTGGCAAGCGGCCGATGTCGCTGACGACGGGAGACTTCAACGACGATGGCTTGATCGATCTGATGACCGCCAATCGCGACAGCAACGATCTGTCGCTGCTTTTGGGCGCCGGTGAAGGCAAGTTCAGGGATGAACGGCGCCTTCGAGTTGGAAGTGGTCCCATTTCCGTTACCAGAGGGGACTTTAACGGTGACGGCGCTCTGGATGCGGTCGCGGCCAACGCCGGTGCTTATGATGCGCCGGGACGGAGTGTGTCGGTGCTCTTGGGCGATGGTGACGGCGCATTTAATCCTCAGGAGCGAGCCTTTGTCGGCAAGAGGCCAAGAGAAGTAGTAATCGGTGACTTCGACAATGACGATCTCGTCGATTTGGCAGTTGCCAATAGTGGCAGTGACGACGTTTCGGTGCTATTGGGCAAGGGTGACGGGACGTTTCATGAGCAGCAGCGTTTCTCTGTCGGCGAGTCCCCTTGGTCCTTGGCTACGGGCGACTTTGACGGCGATGGTGCACTTGATCTGGCGGTGGTCTCCTTGGGCGATTGCGATGTGTCACTGTTCTTGGGCGACGGAGACGGCACCTTCGGTTCGGAGCAGCGCTTTTATGCGGGCGAGGGGGCGATAGCCATTACGACGGGAGAATTCAATGGGGATGGGGCAATCGACCTTGCTACCGTTAACCATGAGTCCGATGCCTTATCGGTGTTGCTGGGCAACGGCGACGGGACGTTTCAGTGGTATCAAAGCTTCGATGTCGGGCGCGAGCCGGTATCACTAACGACCGGAGATTTCGACAAGGATGGCACCCTGGATGTGGCGACCGCGAACCGAGAAAGCGCCGACGTTTCGGTGCGTCTCAATCAGCGCTTCAGTGGGGAGGTTCGGAAAGAAAGGTGATATCAGAGCTTTGGCTATTGGCAATTGCGATATCAAGAGTGCTCCGTCGCGTATTGAAATTTCCTGTGATGACGGATGCAGGCTTCTCTCCGGTTTGATAATGCCGAGTTTTTTGAAATGAGCCGTTTCCCATGCCGAGCAGGACCGTGGCTATGTCGGGATTTCGGTTGGCGGTGACCAGATCCAATGCTCCATCGTTGTCGAGATCGGCTGACCCCTTGAAGGCAAATTTCTCGATCCAACCCTCCAAGCTCGTGCAACACTGTGCAACAGCGGATTTGCGTTTTTGTGCGCGACGATGCCAAACAGCCGAAATTCTATGAAACGCATTTTAGCGCCTGTGGGCGCAGGTTTTGTCGATTTTCGCGCACCGCCGCGAAATAACGGTAACGGATTCGCCAACCGTTGCCTTACGGCTACCCCGTTTGTGACGCTCTTTTCTCAACCGCATCAACTACTCAAGCTTAACCGAAGACTCCTCTGCTTTGACCGCGCCCCATGCTTGGAGCTCCTCCGAATTCGGCAGGTGGAAAGGCAAATTCTTGGATCCTCTGGGGGCAATGACCACTTGCCCCTTCTTCTCCGCGCCTGTTCCCTTTGGACGTTCTGATGTCGGGCCGTCGGAGGGGACTTCCTTGTCCCCTTCCTCCTCTGCCGGCACATAGGCATAGACCCGTTTGATATTTGTGGACCCGCATTCGGGACATTTCTCAGCGAAAACCTGACGGTCCGTATAAAACTTGTAGCCGCCATTGGCATGCTTGTCACTGACACAGACATAGCCGTTGGCATCGCTTTCCTGAGCCTTTCGAGCGTCGCTGTTCGAATCGCAGCCCATTACGGCAAGCAATAACGACAAGAGGAGAAATCGGTAAAGCAACTGCGTGGATTCCAGCTTCATGGCGCACCTCTTCTTTGTGCCGAATGTTTGGACCTTCTTACCATCGGCAGTCGGGATTTTTCCCGCTTAACGCTGTGGCGTCACAATCAGTTGAAGCTCTTCTCCAGGGGCAAGCTCGACTCGTTTGCCGTTGTGGAGCTCTTGCCCCGAAAGGGTGCTCTTCGAATCTTCCGTCAGATTACGCACCGTATAATTTTGATCGGGCTCGACCGTGAACCATTCCGGCATGGTGTTGATGCGGGGCCAGTTCCGTTCCAATTGCATGTATTCGCGGTGACGTGGAATGTCGAAGAGCAGCTGCCCGGACCATCCATGACGGGCTTTAACGACCACCGCGACGGAATCGCCTCGTTCCGAAGCACCCAACTGCAATCCCTGCTGCCACGGCAAGGCAAGACACCCGCGGGTATGCATTAACGCGTGCATGAGGACGGTACGCACCCCGTTCGCATGCAGTTTCATGACGCCCCATGAGTCATTGTCTCCCAACGTGTTCGGTGCCGGTGGAACCAGGCTTTTCATAGCTTCCCGGTCCACCCATTCCAAGCCTTGCTCAACAGGAAGATGGTTGACCATATAAATGCCGCCCTCGATCGAGTCACCATAACCGTCCGGATGGTTCCCCCCTTCCCACGGATAGTCTGCGTATTTCGGCTTGCCGAGATGGCGCAAGGTCTGCTTGATGCGGCTGCGATAGACCGACTCACCGAGCACCATGTCGTAGCATAGATGCGCCACGTAATTGTAGCCCCAATTGTCACTGAGTGATCCGCTCCCCCCAAGCGAATTGTAAAACAGACCATCTTTGTTGGTGCCGCGTTCGATGATTTCGTCCAGCATGTACCTAATAGCAGCTCGATATTTCTTCGCTTTTTGGGGATTTTCCTCCGACAAGACACCCAGGAAGAGCCCCAAGCCTCCGATGATCTCGTCCCCGTGGTCGTCGAGCGTCTGGGGAACAAACCTATCCCCACTCAAGTAGTAAGCGGCCAGCCGTTCCGCCCATTGAAGGAATTTTCGCTCGCCACTCATACGGAACAACCGCGGAAGCACCTGGAGCTGTTCCCCATTGACTTCCACATCTTCGGACGGGATTCTGCCATGCTCGGTCTCGATTTGGGCCTGCTTCCACATGGCCTCTTCTATCCCTTTCATCCGGCGATACCACTCATCCTTGCCGGTTATTTCCACAATCGGAGCAAGACCATCCTTCACGTACTCGGAGGCACCGAATATTCGCTGCTTGGCATTGACCGACTGGATTTGGTCCTGATCAAAGTTATACGGAGCGGGCAAGCCGTCTTTGGTAGTGCACAATTCTTCCTCGACCTCAAGTATCCGGCGGACAGGGCCATCCAATACGTCACGGTCAGTCGCCCAAGCCGCCCAGGTTAAAAAGGGATAACAGTCGGCGGCCGTGTCGGAGTAATCCCACTTACCCCGGACCCGATATAATCCGGTCTCGTCATCGATGTGGCCCAACGCCTTTTCATGAAGCCATTGATGGACCTTGCTTAAGGAATAGCCCGCAATCTCGGCTGATGTTTCAGCAAGCTCGATCGACGGAGGCTCCTCTATCTGCGAACCGTCGGACCACTCGAAGACGGCCGACGAGGAATCGGTGGGTTGGAGGGAGGGAACAGCCCCACCGTCGGCCAAGCTTGTTCTCCAAACCCGAAGAATGTCCGGATGCGCCGAGGCATATTCCCCTCTTTGCCTCTTGGGAGACTGACCTTGCGTCGTGCTTACCTGGATCGCATGACGGGCAGTTGGCACCTCCGCCGCAGCTTGGCCGGATTGGCTGACATCCACCAGCCGTACCGCCGCCAAAAACGCTTCCTGAGCCCCCGATGGATCCATCCGGATCGTATATTGCTCTCCTGGGAGGTCGTCCGGCAGCTCGATACGAACCCAACGAAACCCGTCATAGCCGCCATACTTGAGTCTCGCTGTTTTCCCGTTCACCGTAATGACCCCGCTGCGAGTATCACTTTTTGATCCCCAAAGCAAATCCAACGCGTACTGGCTCTCGGGCTCCACATCGATCCGACATTGGAGCTCATACTTACCGAGCCACCAGTAGGGAGTGCCTTGGTATTTTTCAGGGCCGTCATCGAACCGAGCCCATGCTAACGGCTTACCGGAAGCCGGCTTAGGCGAAGCTGATCCGACACCTGCTCCGGCTGGCAGAATGGTCCCTACAACCCCCACTACCAGCAGCCACAAGACCGGATAACCAACCCACCATGCATATCTCCAACGATATAAGCGACAGCGGGTTTGCCAACCAGTGACACCATCGCGCTTTCTTCTCATAAACACCTTAGTCGTTGCGCTTGAATTTAAGCTCCGTGTGCCCGAGCCTCCGTCATTGACCTCGCTTATTCCTCAAGCCATCCGCCATTCTCGGCCAATACCGGTTCCCGTCCACCATCCTGAGAGAGCTCCCATCTAAAAACGAAATCATCCCGGGAGATCCATTCCGCATGCCCGTCGGTAAAGCCCACATTGGCTCCCGCCTTCCCATGGTTGTCGACCTCGTCCGGAAAGTTATTGATGGTTCCCTGGAAGCCGTCATCCCCGTCCGTGAACAACCAAATATCGGCTGGGCCCACTTGACGTCCCTCAAGATCAAAGGTTTCGTTCTCATGCGTCCAGTCGACGACATTTTGCGCCGTCTTCTTCACCGCACAGCTATCTCCCCCCATATAGCCATAAAGCTCATAACTATGTCCGGGCTCCCGTAGATGAGTCGCCGCCGTATTCAGAAGGTCTCTAATCACAGGCTCTCCGGTCTCGGGATGCCTACTTTTCACTTCGGGCCGAATGAAATTGGCTGTGCTCGGACATACGAAACTGTCATAGTTGGCCACATAGTCCGGATAATATCCGTTGAGGTTGTCGTCGCCACAATTGATCGCGTTTGAGAACGCCCCTTTTTCATCATCATCGGCATACATCGTCGCTCCCAACGCCATTTGCTTTAGATTATTCACGCAGGCGATGCGTTTGGCTCGGTCTTTCGCTTTGCTTAGAGCCGGCAAGAGCATGCTCGCCAAGATGGCAATGATCGCAATCACGACCAGTAGCTCGATTAAGGTGAATCCGTCGCCGGCTTTCCTTTTCACTCTCGTAATTGCACCAATATTCATCGATACCCCATTTCCAAGCGCCTTTGTAATATCCGGCAATGCGGTTGTTTCCAGAGCTCAATGTTTCCTATTGGGGCATAGGGCTGCAGCCCTATTCCGGAACCACTTGGACATCATCGATATACCACCCGGCTTGCTCCTGCCCTGTGGGCTGAAAGTCATCGGATATAAACTCAAACTCGATGATCACCCGCTCGCCTATCACATTTTCCGGCAACGACAGCGACCGATTTGCCCAAGTAAGGTTGGCCCCCGAATCCTCAACGAGCTGAGCGATCGGTTCGCCGTCCGGATCGTCCGCATCTTTGATATTGATCCGCCTGAAATCGAACCCTTCTTCGGAGTCGACCGCCTCGAAAAAGGTCAACGTCGCAGCGGAAACCTCCGTAAGGTCAATTTCAGGAGATCGGAGCCAACCGACTTCTTCAACCTCGTACGGTCCGTCCAATCGGGTGCCAAACGCATTCTCACCGCTGTGAGCCTCATTAATTCCAAAGTTGGGGGTTCCAAGCTCCCAAAGATCCGGAACCGGACCTCCGGTCTCCCATTCCCCTTGCCCGCTCTCGAAATCGGCCTCGAACAACGGGGGCGGCGGAACGTTGACGACCCTGAAGAGGTTAGGCGAGCCAGATGGGAGCGCAAATCCGGTCTCAAGGCTCTCGTCACCGTTCGGCGTAAAGCTCGTCTCAACCTCGGACCACTCAGGATTGCCAAGATTGGAAGCCATTTGAACGCGATGCTCGCGATCCGGAAACTGCGTCTTGACCTCCAGAATCGCCTCGTTTTCTTCAATGGCAAAGCTCGTGATCTTCAAAGGAGCGACCGTCTCCGTGACACGAAGGCCATTTAAAAACACTCCAAATTGGGAGGAAGCATCGTTTTGGAGGCCCTGAATCAGCAGCTTCCCCTTTGAATCCGCTTGCGCGGTGAATGCAAATTGGTTGTCTTGGTCTGTGGTCGGGGGATTCTCACCATTGAATGTGTAGGCCTCCTTAACCTTCTCTTGATTGACAAACCAGTCCGAGATTCGGTCTCCGCCACTGACAATGTCAAACGACCACACTTTGACCTCATAGAACTGATTGGGTTCAAGGAATTCTATCAAGATATTGAAGCCGTCGCCGCCTACTGTGGTGTTGGCCCATGTAAAGTCGCGGAATAACGGCCCTAACGTGAACTCCCCAGGTACGTTTGTCGGTTCCTCCCGGAGACGGTCGTCGTAACCGCCGGGACCTTTTCGGGAAACGGTCACCCGCACCCCATCAAACGTCCGCGTTGTCGGTCCGGTAATAATGCCGACCTCTTCCCCTGTTTCACCCGCTTCCTCTCCCCGGATTGCAAACGATTCAAATCCTTCTTGAGTCAATTCCTCGGTCTCATTACCACGAGCATTAAAATCAATCGCCAACTCCTCGGGCGGTGACGCCCGCTCATTGATCACCACATCGATCGCCGGCGTCGTCAAGGCTCCTTGGGCATTGTTCACCTCAAGCGTGTAGGTGCCCATATCCTCCTCCGTAACCCCGGAAAGCTGTAGGGTGGCAGACGTTGCTTCCGGGATGGCACTGCCGTCTTTCATCCACTGGTACTCAAACGGTCCGGTTCCGCTGACAACCACTTCGAGCGTGACGTCTCCCCGAGCCAGGTTATTAAGCTCCTGAGCCGGGGCTTTAATAATCTCCGGAGCACTCGGTTCGATTTCAGTCGGCGAGGCGCCTTCAGCCAAGGCCTTGGCCTGATCACTGGTTAGCGCCTTATTCCAGAGAGCCACGTCGTCGATGCTGCCCGCAAAGAATGCGCCCGCCTCACTTCTTAAAATGGCCCCGATACTGGTCGTGTTTAAATCGAGAAAGCCTCGTGTGTAACCAAAATCGGTATCGTCGAGCTCACCGTCAATATAGAGCCGAGCTGCGCCGCCCGAATCAACCCAGGCAATGTGATGCCATGTCCCGTCAAAGGCGGTCGATTCCGATTTCTTGTGACTCAAAGGAGTCGGGGCCCGCGAGGAGCCGCGCTGGCTATTGCGAAGAAACAGATCGAGCTTGCCGGTCTCACCCGTATTATCGGTCCCGATATTCAACAATGGGCTGTCCGATTCGGTCGATCCTTCAGAAAAAATCCGCCTATCCTCTTGGCCGCTTTCGCCTTTCACCCACATGGTCACGGAGTAGACGCCATTCGCGTGGGTATAAATTGGAAGCCCTCCACTGATCTCCGGTTGAAAGCTCAAGAATTCTTCTTCCCCGTCCAACTGAAATGCCTGATCGCGCCGGCCCTCGACAACATTCTCCGAGCTCATGTTATTCAGGGTCATATCGAACTCGTTCATTTCTTCGGGAGTGGCTCCCTCATCGACCGTATCCAGGGGCCAGTACGCCATTAATCCGGCATCGCTCTCATTCAGTGTCTCTACGGTCAAAACGACCTCCTTGCTCGTTACCGAATCGCCGGCCCCGCCTGTCGCTTCTACCTGGTATTCGCCGGCGTCTTCAGGGGTGACACCGCTCACGGTCAACGTGCTACCGGTGGCACCCTCAATCTCCTCCCCGTCCTTGAGCCATTGGAAGCTGAACGGGCCGGCACCGAAGACATCGACGTTGAAGGTGACACTTCCCCCAGGGAAAGCCGCCTTATCCTCGGGCTGAGCAACGATTTCTGTGGACGGGACTTCTCCTTCCTTGGTAAGTTGAATTGCATTTAGAAAGACCCCTAGTCCGGTACTGCTTGGGTCATCCCTGCCTTCCAGCAACAGGCTGCCTTCCTCGTCGGTCTCGGCAACGGCAACGAACTGAAACGTTTCGTTGCTTTCCGGAGGTTTCTGTTCATCGGCAAAGCTATGATTGTCTTTGATCAACGCTCCGTTCGCAAACCAGTCCGAGACGCGTCTGCCCGAACTCGCGGAATCAAATCCCCAAATCCGGATCGTATACGAGGTGCTTGGCTCCAATCCTTCGATATCGAGATTGAGCCCGGCTTCAGGGTCAATATCGGTCTCGGCAAACACGAAGTCCTGCAGGAGCTCGGCTTGGGTGAAATCGCCCTGGTTTTGCGGATTCTCTCGGATCCTGTCACCATACTCCGCATTCGCTGAGGAGAGAGTAAACTCTACCCCGGCGAAGCTTCGGGTTACAGGCGAATTCTGAGGCCCGGTGCCGGAAATCACAAACGACTGAAATCCGCTCATCGTATTCTCGGGCGCATCGCGAGCGTTGACGTCAAGGCTGATTTCGTTTGGAGGCGTGTCTTGGGCAAGCAGCCCTTGCACCGCGATCGCCAAAATCCCCACCCCTAAAGAAATTCTTCCAAACATTGTCATCTTCTTTTATTGGTTGGTTGTAGCCTGTTGTGTTGCTTCTACGTTACCTACCTCTCACTCCCCTTGTAAACCACGAAATCTCCTTCTCGATCCGAATGCTTCGGTCGAAGTGCTAGCCTTCTCCCCTTAAGCTACATTGAATTGCCCCGTTGGGGCATTGTTCGAGAGCGCCAAAATGGGAGATGTCAGCGTTGTTAGGTCGGCGTAGCGCAGTGGCGTTTCATCCTGACAATCGTAATGATAATCCGTTACAACCACTTTATCCGCGCTAACCTGCGTCCATCAGCGTCGCAACAAGCAGTATTGTCAACCGGTGTTCTCGCATGATAATCGTTCGAGCGGATTTGATTGAGGCGGTGAATGAGCGCTAGAAACGAACATACTGTTTTCATCCTCATTCGGCTTGTTCTCGCAAGCGTTTACCTTGTCGTTTCGACAGGGATCCTTTATCTTGCCGTACCGGCGCAGTCGCCGCATTTCCTGGCACGCGCGCCTTCGCAACCGACGAGTTGTTCCAGCCACACCGGCAAGGAATGCCCGAAGAATGGCACTTGCGCTCGCGATTGTTGCTGTCATCAAGCTCGGAAAACTCCCCTTCTCACCCAATTAGACAAAACCAATCCAAGTGAGTTGACCGGGCCAAAGACACGGACGGTCCTGCGTGCACGCTCCCGTTGCCCCGACCCGTTTGGGTCCTCCTCAGCCCTTTTCCACACCAACATTCAGCCACACCTCTTCTATCCGGCGCTTTCAGCTCCGCCGGCTCCGATTTCAGAGACCGTCGCTTTCGACGCAGATCCGGTCTTTTCCGTCTTCATTGACCCTCCAAGCAAGATACCGATCGCACCCACATAAGGGTCTGTAAAGAAATCAGTGTGTCATTTGCTGGAGCCAATTTTGGTTTCTGGCGAGGCACGATGAAGGAGCATAGCCTTGCCCTCTGTGACTGAAGAGTAACGAAGCCAGAAAGCAAAATTGGCCCAGCCCGGAGGG
>JAHEOI010000362.1 GCA_018610125.1 Verrucomicrobiota bacterium | reverse complement strand
TCGGTGCACCGCCCCTTCGCTGCGAAGCAGTCCGTTGCCGATAATGATCTCGGTGCTCCGCAGATTGAGCACGCGCCCCTTGGTAAACTCATTCGACCGGCTGGCAAGGACTTCGCGAATGGCATCGGGGTCGCTTACAAGGACGAACTCCATTCCCGCCGCGCGAAATCGAGCCAAGCCGCCGCCGGCCGCGTGCAACCGTTGCAAAAAGCCCAAAAAATCACTCCTCAGTGCCATCGCGTTTTGCAATGGAAATCGCTCTGCGACTTTTGGCGGTTTGGGAGGTGATGACGCGATCATAACCCTTTTTGCTCCTTCAAGATTTTTAACCTATCATGGCGATAGGAGCGCGAAATTGTCAAGGAAGCGACGTCTCTAACTTGCCACGTCCCGGAACTTCCAACGGAACAGACCGCTCGGTCTGCCATAAACGGTCGGCAGGGGACTGCCGCCCCCTGCGGAAGGGATTGCACCTGCCGGATGCCGAGGACGGGGTCCCTATCCGTGAGTAGTCCGTTCGTTAGTCCCTATCAGGGTGCTCCTTTTATCCCGGTTGCGATGGATTTGCCAAGCCCGTTTCGAGGTAGCCAGTGATCAGGTTACTCGTGGTTTTCCCGGACCAAAGTAGAAGCGGCTGCCAGCCGCTTGATTCCCTCCGCTTGATTGCAGGAATTGGTGCAACGAGTGAGATCTCCCCGTCGATCCTTGTTGGTTGGCGTCGTTCCCAACAAGAAAAACCCACCAGACCAACCGGCCTGGCGGGGTGTTTAGCGGCTTGTGACAATGGAGCCAGGGACATTAAAGCCCCTCGCTCCTGATTGACTAGGCTCGTTTTTAGGGGGTCTCACCGGAGACAATGGGGCTGCCGAATATGTTGGATCCCGAGCCAAAAAACGAGATGGAGTCGGCGTGACTCCGATCCGTCCAGGCCCCGAATGCCATCACATCATCACTGGTGCTGGTACTGCCGGCAATCGGGGTGATCCCCATGTGGCCGATGGGAAAGAACTCGCTGCTGACGGACGTTTCGTTGGATATGAACCGGACCGGACTCCAGGACGTACCATCTCCGGTCAGTCGCGTGTGGGCAATGTCGTAGAGACTGTTGGGCAATGCATCGGGCGATGGCCGATGGTCCTCCCAAATGACATGAGGTTGATCGCCTCGGAGTGCCATTGCCGCAAAGCCTTGCGCGCTCTGGTTTTCATCCACGCTAATGGTGTTAGGAGCGGTCCAGTTACGATATGGAGCGCCGCTGCTGGTGACATAGCGAATATCGCCGTTTTCCGGAGTGGAGCTAAAAAAGCCGCCTTCCTCGGGCGAGTGGGTATAAACAACATGCCCCCTGCCTTCAGGCCCAAGTCTCACGTCCGGGAACATGGCTTGCCACCAGTCGTGGTAAGCGGCATCAGGGCCAAGCCAATACGGCGTTTCAAACTCGTCCACTGTCGCGACGTTGATGGAATCCCACGTGCTTCCATGGTCGGACGAGAAGCGGGTTCGAATCTCGAATTCGCCTTCCAGCCAACCGTCGTCGCCCGAATGGTACCAGGCGACCAACACATCGCCGTCGTCACCTCCGGCGGGACGAGCGCCGTGTACGACCGGATTGCCTTCGATCTCAAAGCTCCCGCTGTCCAGAATCCGGGGCGACGTCCACGAATCCCCTCGCGAATCGGACCGGGTAAAGGTGATGTGTCGGGCGAACGGATAGAAATCATCCAACCGCGTTGCGGTAATGTAAACCCGGTTTGCCTGATCGGGAGCAGTCCGGATCCAGGGCTTGTCATACACGAATCCCTCCTGCCTCTTAATGTCGCAACACGGCTCGAAGATGAGTTCAAGCTTTGTCGCCTTTCCATCGAGGGCTTGTTCGGGATCAGACCAAGTCTTCCCATTATCATCAGAATGGCTCACGACGATATCGACGTCCTCCTTGAATATAATCCGGTCTTCTTTGAATTCGAGTTTGAAGAGGATATCCATGTAGGCGCAATAGACTCGGTCGCCCTCGGGGCCATAAGCCACCACAGGGTGACTGTTCAAGACTTCGGCTTCCCCGTCTTCGGTGCTATGGAACCGGGGTAGGTTAACGGGATCCGACCATTTCTGGCCCCCGTCGGAGCTATAAAACGCAGCGACGCGGGAATCAAAGAAACGCCTGCGAGCTGTGGTCACAAGATGGTCCCGATCTTGGGGATTGCTCACGACTACCGGCTGGTTCTCCATTTCAAAGCCGGCACTGATCTCAACGTCGCCGCTTCTGTCGGGTGGGGCCTCCTCGGATGCGCGATTCACGTCCGGAATGGCCTTACCCGATACATCGTCCATACCAAGTGCCGTGGCATGAAGTGCCCCGGAATGCCCGCTCATCAGGTTTTTCCGGTTTTCAAGCTCTTCCGGAACCATATGTCGGTATTTGTCCGGAATCTGCGGGAATTCCGTACTGTCCTGAGCGGACACACTCGTCGATAACATAGTGACCGTGCTCACGGCCGCAACGATAGCGCGTACAGACGAATTCAGCGAGATAGTGTTCATAAATGTCCTCCTTATTACTCCTTTGTGTTTTGGTTTTTAACTTTTCATCCGAATCCTATCGTTAGTTAAAGAAATTCACAATAAGGGTGAATCCGTAAGCGAAACACCAAATGTACCGGATCGTAATTGGTGTAAACGACTTAGGCGTACGCCAACTTAACTCTGATACAATATACTTCGGCGTTGGAGCCTGTCAGACGTAAATAGAAACAAAAAAAGCAATTGTATTCGTGTAAGGTTTACAATGACAAATTGTCATGCAGGGATTAAGTAATAATTAATCAGATAAATGAGGGAAATTTTTCAAGCCCTGGAGACTACATGGAGTTGCCCCGTTTGGGCATTGTTCGAGAGTGCCGAAGGTGCGGATTAAGATAGCGCAGGGTTCTACCTGGAGGAACCGAAACGCAGACGAATTAAGCCCTGTAAGGGCGAGTCAGAGATGCGCATTTTCCGATCGGTCTTAACCTCAGTGCCGCACCCGTGGTTGGGGCGGCAGCTCCCTGGCGACCGCGCATTCTTCCGTCTGTGTGCCGCCATTATGGGCCGCAGTGATTGAAATGGACTTTCGAGGGGCCTTGGGTGAGGCGAAAGCGGGCGAACCTTCGGGCGCTGTTTGGTCGGAAGGAGGATGGACGAGCAGCGCCCATGTTAATGGACTCAATCGCAGCTTTTGATGTTGGCAGGTTCCTTGGTCTGGATCAGGTGTCGTCGCTTGCTTATCTCGGGGGTGGCACGTAAAAGACGTAAGCGTCAAAATCACGTGTTCCGTCCTGATTCCGCCAGTATTGGCAGATAACAGGATAGACCCAAAGGTTGTTACTTTGAGGCCGAGCGCTTTTTAAAGGCGCCCATTTAAGTTCGGGAGGCCGATCTGTGACGATGGCCCACATCTCCTCGCATAATTCTCGGACCCATTCCTGGCTTAATTCTTGGCCCTCATCCAATTCGGTCTTCCATCGTTCAAGCAAATCGGCAATGGTAAGCCCATCGGTAAAATCCGCAAACCCGAAGTGCTCGATGGCCCAACGATCGGCAGAAAGGATCTGCGCCCTTTTATCCAACGGACGGTCGAGGGAAGAGAGTTGCTCTCGATTCGGCAATGCTTCCAGCTTGGAAGCTGTCTCGGCTGACAGGCGGATTCGGAAACTCCCCCAACGCGACTTCTGCTTTGCTTCTCCGATCAGCTCCTTCATGTGCTGATGAAGGGCGCGTCCGCGATTTGTCGCGGCGTCGTCCGCCATCTGCGGAGCAAACGCATCCGTATCGGATAAAAAGCCGGGCTGTTTGTGGAATTGGTAGCCGAAGCGTTCGAAATCGGTTTGCGAAAACTCTACGACGATGTCTTGATTGATCATGGGCAAAAGCGGCTGGCTTGTGAGCTTCAAGCAGACCACTCGCGTGTTTCTCTCCGGATGATTCGCCAGGCCGATTTCGTAAACGCACCAAGACCAATCGGCATGGCCGGAGGTGTAGAGGAAAAACAAAACGCGGCATTCTTGAAGGGCCTTCTTCAGTTCGGCATCGAGGTTTTCTCCAATTACCGGCCCGTTTGTGGCACTCGATGAGAGAAAGATCCGTCCCGGGGCGATGCCCCAATGCTTCAGTTCCTCGACGAAGGCCTGGGCGATCGGCGCGTCCTCATGCTTGTGGCTGACGAAGATGTCCTTACGAGTGTCGTTGGCCACGACGGAGTCAAGAAGCTCGGCATACCGCGGGCCTACTCCTTGAATGCGGGTCCAATCTTCGTTTTGTTGATGATACTTTTGGAGCTTCTCGGTCGAGGTGAGAGGGGGATCATGGTTCTCCAAAACCTTTTTTAGCGCGCTTGGTAAATCCTCGTATGTCATAGAGGCTGTAATTCTCTTTTCGCCCGGTTTGGATTCCGGCGTGCATCGTCGTCTCCTTGCTTATAAATCCGATACAAGATATTAACATTGATTAGAGTCGCTTGGCAACCATGGCGATCCTGGGGAAGCCCGGGGGAAGCCTGGCTGTTTCATCTGAATGCCGAAGGTATCGGGCAGATTCGGCAATCTTTACCCCGTGAAATAGAGGCCGCAGGACCACTTGTGCGGTGTCAATGTGGTGAATTGACGATGATCAGAGGAAATCGGGAACTTGATTTCACGGGGTAATACACGGCAGCCCGGGCGGTTTGGGTTACGTCAGTTGGCCACATGACTTGCCATTGGGCTTGCTTGCCGCCAAGGTGCCTACCATGAGCTCGCAACGTCTGATCGGTCTGGCGCTGTTTGACATGGATGGCGTCATTTTCGAGGGGCGGAGCTTTTGGCGGGACCTGCACAATTCGTATGGGACTGAAACGGCCGGCCGTCGACTCTTTGAGGAGTATGGTGGCTCGCAATAATTTCTTTTCAGAGCCTTAACGCTTGGATGGCGGCGATTGTCGGTGGCGGATACGGGGTCGAGCAGGACGTTAATAAGGAAATGTACTTATAGAGATTGCTTCGAGCCAATCAGGGTAACGATGAGGTATGGATACGTTTTATTAAGCGCTTGGCCTCGATTGACCATAAAAGGCCATGGCCGACGGAGCCAAGCCGACCATGACCATTATTTACAACGCTTTTGTCCGCTCTTGCAGCGGCTTTTGAGTGTTGGAATCTTCTGTTTCAGCTCACCGCGCCAGGTGCGCTATTCTTGACTTGGCTCGGCGGAGAGCTCTTCCGCTTTGTAGCCGCCTTTGGATCGGAAATAGAGGATCAACGCGACGTAGCAGAGCACCATCACACCCGGCAGAATGGCCAGCCAGGCCAACGTGCCTTGTTGGGAGCTCCGGACCACCTGTTGGACTTCGTTT
>JAHEOI010000361.1 GCA_018610125.1 Verrucomicrobiota bacterium | reverse complement strand
CCGGTGCCGGCGGCGGCTCCTCCATGTCGGTAACCCAACAGAATGAGATTGAATTCTGGACCGAGCTCGAGACCCAATTGAATTCGTTGGCCTCAGAAGGAACCGTCACGATTAACCAAACAGCGGGGATTGTCCAAGTCTCGGCCAGTCCGCCGGTTATGGAGAAGATCGAAACCTACCTCAATCGACTGACGGACGCGGTGCACAAGCAAGTGTCGATCAAGGCCAAGATTTATGAAGTGAGGCTTAGCGATAAATTTCAGCTTGGTATCAATTGGGAGCGCGTCATTGAGGAGGCGGATCTCCAGGCCACCGCCAGCACGATCGTCAATAGCCCCGTTGGCGAGGAAGGAATCAGCCCCACAGCAATCGAGATTAATTTTGACAATCAAGAGGATACGACGGCGGTATTGGAGGCATTGAAAGAGCAGGGCGACGTGGAGGTCGTCTCACAGCCCCGCTTGCGGACGCTCCATAATCAAACCGCGATTATCAAGGTCGGAACGGAAACGCCCTTCTTTAATGAAGAGCGGCAAAGAACCGTGACCGAGAATGGGACGGTGCTCGATGATGTCGAGGTGACGACGCAGATGATCACGGTTGGGACGATCCTGTCGCTCACGCCGCAGATCGGGGACAATGGGTGGGTGACAATGAATGTTTCTCCGGTTATGACCAGTTTGGTTGAAACAAAATCTTCGACAACCGGAACGACCACCGCGCCGGTGCTCGATATCAAGCAAGTCTCGACCTTGGTGCGGGTCATGGATGGTAATACAGTGGTGCTCGGTGGGTTGATCAAAGATACCAACACCAAGACGCAACGTCGCATTCCGTTGCTGGGGGATATCCCGGGCCTGGGCAAGCTTTTTCGCGGAACATTCGAGTTTAACGAAAAAAGGGAGCTTGTGATCTTTCTAACGCCCACAATTGTGGGTGAACCTGGGGAATCGAACGAAACCGGGCGCTCCGAGGTCGATTGAAGACGCATGGAAACCCATTGCCAGAATGTGATAGACAGTCCCCTGCCGAACGCTCTTGTAGTATTCTTGTCAGTCTGATAGGGACGTCGTCCCCGACGTCCGGGAGCGGAGTGCGGGCCCCAATGCCATTAAGTTAAGCATAAGTTGTTCAGAACACGGCCTTTTTGGCATTTCGCTGATAATTGTAAGAGCGGTTACCGGAAGGTTTGCGTCGAGGTGGAGGCCTGTTAGGTCGGGGACTGACGGGTTTGGCGCGGAACAAGGCTTCGAGCTTGGGCAGGATCTCCTCTGGCGGCTTGTCGCCAAGCAAAAGGTCAATGGCTTGGGTCTTGATCGTGTGGAAGCTAATGGCCTGGTTGAGCTCGATCGGGTTCTTGAGCTCTTGGCTACGCTGGGCCATTTCTTCTCGGATCGGGCGAGTAAGGACCGTTTCGAGGTTGCTGACGTAAATGAAGGGCGAGGTCGTTGAGGAGATCGTACATCACGCCGAATTTACCCGCCTTTTTGCGGCTGAACAGTTACAAACAACATCGCGGGTTCCTCTGACCAACCGGCGGCGCTCGTCAAGAGTGCAAGAGGTTGGAGTAGAACCGCTTGAGCGCGTCGTCTTGACGGTCCCAAGGCATCGGCTGACGGGCGAGCAGATCGCCATGGGGCTTGCCAAAGCCGGATTGGCGGTGGGTCATTCCTGCTTCCGTGCCGTAATAAATGACCATCGGTTGGGCCACTCGGGCCTGCACGCACGCGGCCTGCATGAGCTTTTCCTTGTCATTGCCGAGCTGGAAGAGCGCTCGATCGATATCATGGTTGTCGAGAAAGCTGACCAAAAAGAAGTCGTCCGGGAAACGAGCATAATGCTTGGTTAAACGCCTCTCCAATTCGTCGTGCGCGCCGCGATTGATGCAATCGATCACAGTCTTCTGGAACCAGAAATCCAACACCCCGTCCAGTTGACCAATGTAGGCTTTGTACATCGCCTCTGTGCGGTCGAATAATCGCTTAAGCCACTTGGCGTGTAATCCGAGTGTGTTGAGGTGCTTGAGGGCCGTGCCGGTCAGCCATGCCTCACCGATAAGCACTGCTTCCGGGTGGGATTGCTTGATTTGACTGCGGAAGGCGGTCCAAAAATCGTGAGAAGGCCCGATGACATGGTCCAGCCGAAATCCGTCCAGCCCGAACGAGAGCCAATGCTTGGCCGCTTGGATAAGATACTCCTGTGCCGGGGGATAGTCGAGATTGATCTTCGGGAGGTCTTCATAGCCCAAGAAACAGAGGTAGTCATTCGGCCAATGCCGAAAATAGAACCAATTGCGGTATGGGCTTTGTGGATCGCTCAAAGCCTGTTTGAAGAACGAGTGCTCCTTGTGGCAATGGTTCGGCACGAAATCGGCAATAACCCGCAAACCGAGCGCGTGCGCCTCGGCAATCAAAGTCTTAAGGTCTTCTTCGCTGCCAAAACGGTCATCGATCGTGAAAAAATCGGTGATGTGATACCCATGATAGGCGGTTGTCTCGTAAAACGGTGAGAGCCAGACGGTGTCGCACCCAAGGTTGCGGATGTGGCTCAAGGAGTCCGTTACGCCGGCCAAATTGCCGCCGAGGAAATCCGGTTGCATCGGGTCTCCTCTGCCATACCCGGCGAACCGGTCAAGCAAGACTTGATATACCTTCGCGCTGGCGAACCAGCTTGGTCCCCGTGTTGCATGAGCACTGTCTGTCATTATACCCGGTTTCTTATCAGTTTCGCGGCATCGCTTGTCCAATCATTTTTTTTAGAGGGGCCGGTTTTGGGGACGGTTGCTGTGACTTCTATTTCTCTCGAATAGAGGGACCCAACCGATTCTATTTCAATCAAGGGGATTGGCGGTTTCGTGAAGCAAGTCAGCAAGCAGGCGTTGCCTGTGCCGAGCAATATTCCAGGGGGGCCGCGTTTGCGGATATCGATGGCGACCGTGACCTGGACCTGTTGGTCAACTCGGTCGACGAAGGGAGCCGCCTTTTCCGGAACGACGGTGTCGGTCGATTTCGTGAAGTTGAGGATTCGGCATTGGCGGAAAGATCAAGGTGCTCGGTGGCCCCGTGCCCCAAACTCAAGAGGTGACTGCGGGCGGGCGTTACCTTACGGATGATCAAACACGGTGCGTCTTTGCAGCCGGGAATCGAGCCAACCGACTCACAATAAGGGTGATCTGGAGGAGCGGAAGGCGGTCTACTATTGATTCGGCGGTTCCAAATCGGCATTACATCATTCATGAGCCGCAGGCTGAGGAATCCGAGTCCCGTGCGGCCTCATCGTCCGAATTGCGGTCCCAAAGGGAAATGTTCGGAAGTCAACGCCGTGGGGCGGCGGTGACGGATTATGACAGGGAGGGGCGGGTCGACCTGGCAGTCAGTCAGAACGGTGCTGCAACAAGACTCTCCAAAAACACAATAAAGCGTCGAGGCCTTCGTGTTCGGTTGGAAAGACCCGATGGCAACCCTTATGGGGTCGGCGCGCAGATGCGTCTGACCTATCCCGATAGCCGGGGCCCGG
>JAHEOI010000360.1 GCA_018610125.1 Verrucomicrobiota bacterium | reverse complement strand
GAGAATTGGATGGACACGGTCGGGAAAGCAATCGAGCTCGAGCCGGACAGTATCACCATCTATCAGATGGAGATCCCGTACAACACGACGATTTACAAGGACATGAAGGCGCAAGGGAAGATTGTTGCGCCGGTGGCGGACTGGGAGACCAAGCGACGATGGGTCTCGATGGCCTTCGACGAGCTGCAGAGGAAAGGGTATACCGTGGCGTCGGCTTACACCGCGGTGAAGGATCAGTCCAATTTCCTCTACCGGGATCGGCTCTGGTCGGGAGCTGACCTGCTTGCGTTGGGAGTCTCATCGTTCGGCCATATCCACGGGACGCATTATCAAAACCAGCAAGACTTCGAGCCCTACATCAACCAGATCAACGCAGGCGAGTTCCCGCTGTTCCGATCCTATACCCCCTCCGAAGAGGAAAAGATGGTACGGGAGTTCATCCTTCAGATGAAACTGGGATATGTCTATTGTCCCTACTTCAAGGAGAAGTTCGGGGTGAATGTCCACGAGCGGTTTGCCACCCCGCTGCAGACGCTAAAGGATTGGGGCTTTGGCGGTGTGGAAGGCGATTACATCCGATTGAATCGCGAGGGCTTGCTCCAAGTCGATCGTCTCTTGCATGAGTTCTTCCTGCCGGAGCATCGCAACGCGCGTTATACATGACAACCTATAAGGGGAACCTGTTTTCATGAGTGCCGAGACACCGACTGAAGCCTCGTCGGCGGGCCTTGCCCACCCAAGTGAGGCCTATCCGTTAATCGACTTCTATTCGTTAAGGAATGTTCCGATGCCGGCGGTCGAATCGATCGCCGGTGAGGATGTGCCGGAGCCGTACAAGAGGCTGTTGGTGCACCAACGGGATATGACCCCCACGTTGGAGGCCTTCTATGGTGAAAGCATCCATCTGAACCTCATACGCCGGAGACAACGAGAGGACGTTTACTTTCGAGAAGTGGTGCTGGTCTTGGACGAAAGCTTGGAACCGGTTGAGTTTGGGGCCATTAAAATCAACCTGGCCCTGTTTGCGTCCCAAGCGCGGGAATGGATCCTGAAGGAATATTTGCCCCTCGGGACCATCCTGAAGCGGTTTTCCGTGACCCATACGAGTCGCCCGACAGCGTTTCTTAAGATCCAGTCGGACGAACTGATGAATTCCGCACTGGGGCTCTCAGGCTCGCAATGGCTCTATGGTCGCCGAAATGCGTTGCGGGACCCGCAAGAGCGTGCCCTTGCCGAAATCGTGGAAGTGCTGCCTCCGGTCCAATCCAAGGACTAGATCGTGACGGTCATGGTTATGCCGACAAACGAGCAATACGATGCGGTAATCATTGGGGCGGGACCGTCCGGATCCAGTGCCGCAGCAATCCTGGCTGAAAAGGGCCGGCGGGCGGTTGTGCTGGAACGCGACCACTTTCCCCGTTATCACGTGGGCGAATCGATGCTGCCGTTTACCTATTATCCGTTGGCACGGCTCGGCCTTGTCGAGAAAATGCGTCAATCGGCCTTCGTTCAAAAGCATAGCGTGCAGTTTGTCTCTCAATCCGGGAAGGTATCCAGCCCGTTTTATTTCTTTCAGCGCTATGACCAAGATGTGGCGCAGACTTGGCAGGTGCTTCGCTCGGAGTTTGATCAGGTGCTGGTGGATGATGCCCGTGAGAAAGGGGCCCAGATCCTGGAAGGGATGACCGTCAAGGAGCTGATCCAAGAGGGGGAATCGGTTGTGGGGGTCCGTGCTCGGGACGAGCATGGGCAAATGCACGAGTATCGAGCGCCGATCACCCTCGATTGTTCGGGAAGAGAGGCCTTTTCAGCGGTCAAGCAGAATTGGCGTAAGCGCGATCCGGGACTCAACAAGGTTGCCGTATGGACCTATTATCGGGGAGCCAAGCGGGACGAGGGACTCGATGCGGGAGCCACGACGGTCGCGTATATCCCGCAAAAGGGCTGGTTTTGGTACATTCCGCTTCACCATGATCTGGTCAGTGTCGGAGTGGTGGCTGATGGCAAATACCTGGCGCGTGACGGTGTCAAGAAGCCTGAGCAAATGTTCCAGCGCGAAGTCACCCAGAACGCGTGGATCGAAGATCACCTCGCATGCGGCCAGCAAATCGGGCCTTACTACATCACCAGCGAATACTCGTTCCACTCCCGATATTGCGGTCGAGAGGGATTGCTCCTCCTCGGGGATGCCTTGTGCTTCATTGATCCCGTTTTCTCGTCGGGATTGCTCTTGGCGTTGAAGAGTGGGGTGGCCGCCGCCGATGCGGTCGATGCCGGCTTGACTGAAGGCGACTTATCCCCCTCACGCTTTGCCTCGTATGCTTCTGAAATGCGCCAGGGCATTGAAAACATGCGCAAGCTGGTGTACGCGTTCTATGATCCGAACTTCAGCTTCGGAAGCCTCACTAAGAAATATCCGGATTTGGCGGGCGACATTACCGATTGCCTTTCCGGTGATGTGAATAAAGACTTTTCCCGCCTGTTCGAGGCGATATCGGAATTTGCGAACATCCCGGAGTCGCTGCCTTATGGGCAACCGATGGAACGGGCCAATTCCGAAATCGCTTCGGTTTAAATCGAGTCCGGAGCCGATGCTTGGTGAAGCCCTTGGCTGTCCGGCCCAACCATGACGCTTTTGTTGAGAAATGGGCTTGCTAAGGCAAGCGAGTGATGATGGGAGTGAGCTAGGTGAACATTGTCCAGATAACACCCGGGGCAGGAGGGATGTACTGTGGGAACTGCTTCCGTGACAACGCGTTGGTCGCGGCGTTGCGGAAATTGGGGCACTCCACCCTCATGGTGCCGTTGTATTTGCCGATGACGCTCGATGAGCCGGATCAGGCCTCAGACATGCCCATCTTTTTCAGCGGGATCAACGTCTATCTGGAACAGAAATCCGGCCTCTTTCGTCACGCGCCCGATTGGCTGCATCGGCTCTTGGCTTCTCGGAAATTGCTGAAGTGGGTCTCTCGCAAGGAGGCCAACACCCAAGGAGAGGAAGTGGCTGAGATCACGCTCTCCATGCTCCGCGGGGAAGAGGGGTATCAAGCCCGGGAATTGAACGAGCTCATCGATTGGTTAAAGCGAGGGCAGCAACCCGATGTGGTCTGCCTTTCCAATGCATTGCTCCTTGGGCTATCGCGAGCCTTGCAACAAGACCTTCAACGCCCGGTCGTTTGTATGCTCCAGGGAGAAGACTACTTTCTCGATCAATTGCCATCTCCCCAACGCGAGGCCGCTTGGAAAGCGCTCACGGAAAGGGTCGTCAACGTCGATCTCTTCGTGGCACCCAGCCGATTCTTTGCCGACCGTATGGGGCAGCGCCTCGGAATCCCGGACGGACGCATCCGAGTCGTGCCGAATGGCATTCCGCTTGACGGCTTCGAGCCGGCACCGGCTCCCCCCACCTCTCCGGTTGTCGGGTATTTTGCCAGGATGTCCCCGGAGAAAGGCCTCGATCACCTGGTCGATGCCTTTATTGCGCTGAAAAAGCGGCCCGAATGGCACGCATTGCGCCTTAAGGTCGGGGGTGGTCTAAGCTCAAAAGATGAGGGTTGGATTAATGGGCTGAAAGAGCGCCTGCAGAAGGCCGGGTGTGCCGAGCATGCGGAATTTTGTCCGAATCTTAACCGCGAGGAGAAAATCGAATTCCTTCGATCGCTGACCGTCCTCTCAACACCGGCCCTTTATGGTGAGGCGTTCGGCCTTTATGTGCTGGAGGCGCTGGCTGCCGGGGTCCCGGTGGTCCAGCCGCGGGACGCGGCATTTCCGGAACTGATCGAGGCAACCACCGGCGGCATCCTTTATGACCCGGGCGATCCGAATGGCCTTGTCAACGGCCTGCATCACTTGCTGAGCAATCCGGACGAAGCCCGGCAATATGCCCGCTCCGGTCGTGAAGCGACGCAGAGAGAGTATTCCGTAGAACAAATGGCCGGCAACATGGTCCGAGTGTTTCACGAGGCAACCGAAACGACTCGAGAGAAGGCCACAACCCATTCGATTTCTTAGATTCAGCGCCGATGCCGTACGAATTCAAGACAGAGCGCCGTGTCGAGTTTGCGGACACCGACATGGCGGGAATCATGCATTACTCCAACTTCTTTCGGTACATGGAGACCGCTGAGCATGGCTTTTATCGCTCTCTCGGCTACTCGGTCGTCATGAACCAATTCGATCCGCCGGTCGCGTGGCCGCGCGTCCACGCCGAGTGCGACTACTTTAAGCCGTTGAAATTCGAGGACTTGGTCGAGATTCAGCTCCTCATTAAAGAGAAACGAAGTAAGACCCTCACTTTCTGCTTTCGGTTCTGGAAGCTGGGCCAATCGCCCGCAATCGAGGTCGCCCGCGGCCTCTTGACGGTCGTCTGTGTGACCCATCAACCGGATGGTAGCATGAACGCCGCCAAAATCCCGCAAGCCTTGGCCGAGCAATTGGAAGTCGCTCCCCAAGAGCTCCTGGAATAGCTGCTCACTCGCCCGTCTTCCCCTCTCCCTCTCCCTCTCACTCTCACTCTCACTCTCACTCTATTCCGCCCGCTGACGAACGTCTCCCCAGATCTTCACCAACAAGGCGTGAAGCTTCGGATCGTGCTCGTTGAGCTCCGCACGAACAAAGGGATAAAAGTCATTGCGATAGAAGTAGGCCTCCGTGCCTTCCGCGAAATACTCCTTATGGTCTGTCATTCCGTAGTGTCGGGTCTTCTTTCCATTGTAGAGCAGAACGCTATCATAGTTGCCGGAATCTTTCGCCTTTTCATACACTTCGATGACATCGGGATCATCAAACCCGAGCACTTGGTCGTGATACGCATGGGCAAGCTCATGAAGAACAACCATCGGGTGCTTGAGAAGCCGATGTCGGGAGTAAAGCATCGCCGCCCGTGTGATATGCACTTTCTTGGCGAGGCGGCGGTCATGGCCGTGGGAGACAAGCCATGATTCGCTTGGATGATACTGCATTGCCTTCAGCTCGGGGTGCTCGCGCTCAATCCAGATTCCGATATTTCGGAGTGCTTTTAACGGCCTCTCCGGCACAAGAATGGCAATCCGGTTCAGCTCGTCAGCGAGGATGCGCAATGCCTGCTCGCCTTGGTCTTGATACGCCCCGTTTGCCAATGCCGGTTGAATATGAACCGTCCATCCGTGAATCTCCCGCACGACGGGGTCGTAGGAGATTCCGGTATCCGGCTCCGTTGGTGCGGATGTTTCCGTGGCTTGTGCCACTTGAGCGAAACACGCCCAAACCGCAATGAGCGCAACTGCGAGATTCTTTGAATTGGAGAGATCAGTCATTTGAGCTAACTTTCAGCCTTCGCGGGTAAAGCTTGTTTCTTCTTCCGGACCCTCCCCGGACGAGCGATTATTCAGGGATCTCAAAGCTTAGCGAAGCCCAAGTGCTCTGCCATTCCGCTTCCGCCGCCGACTCCAAACGCTCGATATGCACGGTGCTCAAGACCCAGAACCCGGATGCCTTCAACGGTAGGGAAATTTCGCCGTCTCGGTTGGTCCGTTGATGAAGGGGGCCGTTTTTCAGCGATCGATGGTATGCCTTGACCAGCGTGTCGGCCAACGGTTCCCCTTGAAACCGGACGCCTACAGGCAGAGTTTCACCCGATTGCAGGCGAGAGGGGGTGGCTTTCGGAGTGATTTCCAAGGGCATTTGGGTCCAACTCGGCACTGCTTCTTCTTCGACGTCCCCCGCAGACAAAAGCGCTTTGGCACACCGTGTGAACGTTTCGGTGACTTCAGAGGTTGTCGGTGCCTCCTTCTTATCCAGAGACCCAAGAGCCGATTTTAAGCCTTCCTCCCGGAGATACTGCCGGAATGTCTCTTGGGTGAGCGTGGTCGTTGTTGGGTGACTGTAATAAACGATGGAGTGAAGGCCATTGTCATGGATCGGCACAATCCCGGCGGGATGGGCGTTCGCGCGGCCCCTTATAGGGAGGGCCTCACCTTGGTGAATGACCTCGAACTTCCGGATATGGTCCGGCGTGCGAGGGAAGCGCTCACCCGGCAAGCTGTCGCCGATACGGATCGTCACGGGAACCCCCGTGCCGGGATTCGGCCGGTAGTCCTCTATTTCAAGCCAAAAGTGGTGGGATAAGCCGCATTGAAACGATAACGCCAAAAAGGTTGCGGCCAGGATCGTCGAAGCGCCTTTTTTCGCTGCAGTGATTCGGTTCATCATGATTACCTTCTCCTTATAACGGAGGCTTCGATCGAAGCCAAGCGATTTTCTGAAGTCGATTCGGGAGGGAAAGGAAAGGGGAATTCAGGGAAATTAGCGAAGCGTGCGCCCGCT
>JAHEOI010000359.1 GCA_018610125.1 Verrucomicrobiota bacterium | reverse complement strand
TGAAAAGCGAACGCCCCACGTCGCGCAGCGCGGTCTTGTCGTCCCTCAAGGCCGACAGCCTGCCGGACTTAGATTGGGCTGCAGAAGGGGAAGGAGCGGACCGCAGCGGAGTGCGGTCCCTACCGCAACGGCGGTTGTAGGGTTGCGTGGCGCATGCTGCCCAGCCTGCTCTATCGCAGAGCGCCAGGCCTGCCGTCTCTTTCCGTCCGCCGCGATTTAATCCTTTCCAGCCGCTTAGGTGAGCTCGATTGAAAATCCTGGGCAGAGCCGGGAGCTGTTCTCAGTGTCCGGTGCCTCCTTGAGATAAACGAGGAGGCGGCCTCTTAAATCACAGAGCCAGACTTCCTCAGCTCCTGCCTGAAAATAAAGGTGTTTTCGCTCGTCAATCTCCTCTTGTGTATTGGACGGTGAAAGGACTTCGACCCAAATCTCCGGTGCCACTGTAAGCACGTTGCGCTAATACGCTGTTGTGAGTCGATCTTCGGAAATCCAGGCCACATCCACTGCTTTGACTCCGGATGCGGTCGATACCGGGACTTCCGGGCGAGCCCGACCTCTCCCGCCCAGCTTTTGGGTCAGGTTTTCCAGGATACGACCTTGCCTGTCACTATGTTCGAAAGAAGGCGGCGGTGTCATGAGAATATGGCCGAACCGGTCCGTTTCGATGCGGTATTCCAGCCGCGCAAGGTTCGGGTCCGCACAAACTTCTTCCCACTGTGTCAGATTAAATGCATGTTGGTCGCCGATCTGGGGTAAGTCACGCAACGAGGCCATCACTCGTTTAGACTAACGGATCGCAGGGAAGCGAGCAAGGTATCGATGCCGGACCCCGAAACCTTTGGCCCGCAACAGCTGAGTGATTTTCTCAACAAGATGGAGCAACGTCCAGGGGACCGGTAGTCGAAGCAGCGCAATGGGGAAAGTGGAAGGAGAACCACAAGGGCAAGCATCTCAAGCCGGACTGGACAATGGTTGCAAGAGCCGCGTATTGTCTCAAGCTGGAAAGGTTCATTGGGATTTTTTTGAGCGCGGACTAGCTAAAGCAAACAAACATCCTGTATTGGAATTCTATGGTGGCTGTGATTACGGACCGATCGTTGGAGCAGCGGCTGATCGAGGAGCGTCGGGCAGCCGGGGCCGACCATCATGATGAAGTGTGGGAGGGGGTGTATTTCATGGCTCCGTTGCCCAGCAATGAGCATCAGGAAATCGTGAATGGGGTTACGACTGTCTTGACGGTCGCCATCCAATGGTCCGGACTGGGGCAGGTTTTCCCCGGTGTCAACATCAGCGACCGGAGAGAGAATTGGGAGCACAATTACCGCTGCCCGGATGTTGTCGTGTTTCTCAATGAGACGCAAGCCGAGAACTGCAGCGCCTTCTGGTTTGGGGGACCAGATCTGGCGGTGGAGGTCATTAGCCGCGACGACCGGGCTCGCGAGAAATTGGACTTTTATGCGCAGGTCGGGACGCGCGAACTGCTGTTGGTGGACCGTGACCCTTGGGCATTGGAGTTGTTTCGGCTGCATGAGGGGCGATTGGTCCAATTGTGTCGGTCGAAGATCGACAATAGACAAGCGTTTACCAGCGAAGCGGTCCCTCTGACGCTGCAGCTCGTTCCGGGTGAAGGACGACCGCAAATCGAGATTTCCCACCGCGACGGGCAACAGCACTGGAAAGTTTAGGATCATAAACGAATCTCTTCAGCTTGCCAAGGTCTCTCAAAGCCCAATATCACAAGCATTTGGACGAGATCGACCGGAAAAAAGATCGCTCAGTTTAGACCAGAGAAAATTATGCTTCGCAGAAAACCTTTACGCCCGGCACAATCGTGGAAGATGGTGATCGTGCTCGTTATGATGGCCGCTGCGGTTCTCGTCAGCCGCTCCTGCTCCCATTGAATCGCGGTGGAAGTCTGCGACACCGAAGAGCCAAAAACTTTTTTAACCGCCCCTTCCGGCTCGTCTCCGGCCTGCAGGGCCTCCGGCCCGGGAGGTAGAGCCTACAGCTCGGAGAGATAAACGCAAATGGACACGGATAGTCCAGGGTGAGGCGGTTTCTGATGAATCGCGAAAACGAAGTCGTTCCTCTTGGCAGGCCAACCACCCTGGAACCCGCTCCTTCCTGATCGACGGGATACTCCCCTTAAAGAGCCCGGCAGGAAGCACCAACGACAAAATAAGTGACGACCGTCTGATTTTTTGTCGTTAGAGGTACGGAACCGGTATCCTTCCCAGCGGAGCTTGGGTGGCAATTTTTTGAACGCCGCAGCGCTATCCCCGGAACGAATAAAAGATCAGCACCAGCTAATCGTATGGATGACGTCGACATAACTCCACCAGCTTGAAATTACCTTATCGACGGGAGCCGCTGTTGCCGGCGTCAGCTCATTCAACTTCGCGATGGAAGATTCCTTGAATCGGCCTGATAAACCAATTTTCCGCCGAGGTAGGTGCGAAGCACCTGAGCTTGACGGAAGTCATCCATGGGACACTCGAGGATATCGCGATCGAGAACGATCATATCGGCAAGCTTTCCTTTTTCGAGCGAGCCGACGTCGCGATCAAGGAAAAGGAGGTAAGCATTATTCCTGGTATAGAAGCGGATCGCTTGCTCACGGCTTAAGCCGTCCTCACGATGCAGTTGTTTCCCCCCTTCCATTCGGCGTGTCATGGCAATCCACATCCCCAACCAAGGGTTGTAAGGATTGACCGACCGCCTCGAGCCGATCTTTTGCATATGGTCGGAACCGCCGCCGGTGATCACACCGTGTCGGAACAGAGACGCCAGCGGCTGAAAGTACTCCAGTCGCTCTTTCCCGAATTGCTCCAACAGGGTCCGCCCATCCAGGTAAAGCCATGCCGGTTGGATATCGGCAATGATCCCAAGCCGGCTCATTTTTCGGATGGCCTCCTTGCTCATGAAGTTGCTGTGGGTGATACAAGGTCGATATTTCCGGATAGGCATCGATTGGGCCGCTTGCTGATAGGCGTCAATAAGGGCATGGACGGCACCATCCCCAACCGAATGCGCGGTGAACTGCAAGCCGGATTGAAACGTTGCCTTCACGATCGACTCCAGCTTCTCCTGCGGGATAAACCGAAGCCCGCGGTAATTCGGATCGTCGATTGAATAGATCTCGCTCTTGCCCCAAGGTTCTCGCATGTACGCACTTCCGGTCAACATCCCGCCATCCAGAAACATCTTGATTCCGATAATGCGAAGCATCGGCCCTCCCCTCGCCAACGGGTGACTCGCGGCTTGCTCGATCCGTTTCCGGATGGCATCCAAGGAGTCGTCGGAGCTCAGATGACGTGAGACAGCCATTCGGACACTCAGCTCCCCGGCATCTCGAAGCTTCTGATACCGCTTGACCGCCGATCCCGAGGCCGCCCGGTCCGCAATGGAAGTCAGTCCAACCGAATTGTAGTCCGCGAATAACCGCCGTAGCCGCCGACGACGATCCTTGTCGGTCGGCTTCTCCTGCGAATCGGGCGCTTCATACGCAACAAGGTGTCGAAGATTACGTAGGATACCTGTCGGCTCGCCGGTCTCAGGGTCGCGCTCCACTTTCCCGGAACTCTCATCAGGAAGCTTAAATTCCTTATCAATGCCGCTGCGTCTCAACGCCGGCGAATTCAATGAGACATCCGGTCCGGTCCGGAAAACAACCGGATTATTAGGCGCCGCCTTATCCAATTCCTCCCGGGTTGGATACCGGCGTTCGTCGAGCCGCGTGATAAAGACCTGACTAATCCGGATCCATTCCCCGTCTTTCAGTGCCTCGGCCCTATCCCGAACATGCTCGAGCACATCCGCAATCGAGCTCATTGTCGGGACCCGATGATCAAATTCATACATCGCCGCACCTGTCGGGTGGGTATGAGAATCGATCAATCCCGGCAAGACCATCCGGCCATTGAGATCAACCACTTTCGTATCGGCTCCCCCAAGCCGTAAAATCGCCTCGTTTGACCCAACCCTCACGATTCGCTTGCCTTTCACCGCGATCGCCTCGTGAACCGAGAAATCGCGATCCACGGTCACAATCTCCCCATTGTGCAGGATCAGATCAGCGGCCCCCTCCTGTTCTGGCTGAGCCCTCTGAGCCGCTGTAACGAGAAAGGTGATCCCAAGAAATAAACGCGCCCATGCCGCCGCTGACCTCCCACCATGGACCTCAAACTGACGCCTGAAACAGAACATTGTCATATTTCTCTTTTTTCTGCCGGGTTCGAAATCAAGGCTAAGGCTCGTGGGCGGATTCAACAAGCAAAAACGACGTATCAATATTCGCAAACGTTCGTGCCGGGATAAGCAAAGTAGAAGCGGCTGCCAGCCGCTTGTTTTGCTCCTCTTTGTGGTGCAGGAATTTTTGCAAAGAACAATAAGCCCTATCATGTGGATATCTCCGGGCGACACCACCTAAGGGTCGATTTTTCAAGACAAATCCTTGCGATGATGGCGTCAATCGTATTCCAATAGATCAATTGACTCTCCGCAGAGAGGGAAGACATTACTCTAAGCAATATCAATCCATGCTGCGTCAAATCTTGGGCTGCATCATCTTTGTATTGGCGATTTCGCCTGTTGCCATTTCTGCAGAGGCGGAACGCCCACGTGTCAACGACAACCGGTTGAAGCTCGAGCTTTTTGCCGAGCACCCTCAGGTAGTCACCCCCACCGGCTTGGCCGTCGATCAGGAAGGCCGGATCTTCGTCATTGAGAGTCATACCCACAAGAGGCCATCGGACTATGAAGGCCCCAAGCATGATCGCATCTTGTTGCTTGAAGACACTGATGACCAGCCCGGAGCGGACCGGGGCGTCACTTACTTTAAGGGGCTCACCCATGCGATGCAGCTTGCGTTCCATCCCGACGGACCGCTTTATGCCGTGACGCGAGACCGTGTTTTGCAGCTCCGTGCCCCTGACAACGACTGTCAAGCTGAGGAGGCGCGGGAAGTGCTGTCATTGAATACGCCCGCCGGCTATCCGCATAACGGCCTTTCCGGGATCGCTTTCGATTCCAATGGAGGGCTCTACATTGGTTTAGGGGAAAACCACAACGCCCCCTTCAGCCGTGTGGGCTCGGATGGGCGAGAAATCACGGCAAGCGACGGCAGCGGTCGGGTATTCCATTGTGGAAAAGATGGAAGGCGGCTCGGAGAAGTGGCTCAAGGGCTTTGGAATCCGTTTGGGCTTGCGGTGGATATGTACGGACGAGTGTTTGCCACCGATAACGACCCCGGAGATCGTCCACCATGTCGGCTGATTCATGTAGTGGAAGGTGGAAACTACGGCTACCAACGTCGCTATCAGTCGGGCTTTCATCCGTTCAACGCGTGGGACGGGGAGCTGCCGGGCACATTACCAATGATTGGCGGCACGGCGGAAGCCCCCACCGGCCTCATCGCCTATGAGTCGAAGACACTGCCAAGCGAGTACACGGGGACTCTCATGCTCGGTTCCTGGGCAGATCATCGGATCGAAGTTCACACTCCGAACAGAGAGGGAGCTTCGCTAACGGCTGACCGTCAGACGTTGGTCCAGGGCGGCCTTCATTATTGAGATCCATCCTCTCCCCCGATCGTCACGTCGCCCCGCAGTATCAGCCGTGGCAAATCAAAACCAAAGACGGCCAAACGCGTGTCGGCCTGCCTCTCCGCAAATCCACCGTTGAAATTTACCGCGATGCCACCGGCAACACATTTCGTATTGCCGGGGAAAACATCCGATCGAAAAAGGAATTGAACACATCACTGATGCCGCCGGGTCTGTTGTCCACCCTCACCCGTCAGGAAATTCGAGACCTATTGGCTTATCTGATGACAACCCCGGATGATGACTATGACCACAGACGAGATCCCGCCACGGCATCCTCGGCGTCCCGGTTTCTCGCGCATCGGGCCTGGTCCGGAAGCGGACCGCAGCGGAGTGCGGTCCCTACCGCAAGAGCGGCGATAGGAACGCAATAACTCCATAAGCCCCCTCATCTCGATCGGGTCTATACAAATCGTCTTTTTCGCGGTATCGGTTTCACATGTGGCAACAAATCTTTCTCAAAATAGCGATTATGGGGGCTGCTGCGAGCATTCCACTCGCCGGTGGCTCCGTGAGGGCGGCCGATTCGGAAGCTAAAGTCCGTGTCCTGGTCGTGACAGGAGGTCATGACTTTGAAAAGGCGGCTTTCAAGAAGCTCTTTGCGACGCAGGATGCACTCGACCTGAGCTGGGCAAGCTCCGAGAACCAGGAGTCGCCCTTCGTCAATACCGACGGTTGGTCCTACGACACGGTGGTTCTTTACAATTTTAAACGGCGGTTGTCGGATGACGCCCGCACCAATTTTCTCGAGCTGATGGATCGGGGCGTGGGGCTGGTGATCCTCCATCACGCCGTTGCGGCCTACCCGAAGTGGCCCATGTACAACGAAATCCTCGGCGGGCGGTATTTCCTAAAGGATCAGCAGTTTCGCGGTCGCCGATACGACCGCTGCCGTTTTGAGCATGATGTTCGGTTTCGGATCGAGGTCGTGGCAGACGAGCATCCCATTACCCGCAGCCTCCCGAACTTCACGGTCCACGATGAGACATACAAAGGGCAGTGGATTGCGCCCGACGTCGATGTGCTCCTGGCAACCGAGCATGAGTCGAGCGATCGACCCGTCGCGTGGGCCCACACCTTCCGAGAATCCCGCGTCTGTTATATGCAGCCGGGTCATGGACCGACTGTTTTTACGAATCCAGACTACCAACGGCTCGTTTCCCGAGCAATCCACTGGACTGCAAAGTAGCGACACCGTGCTCGTCCCGCCCATTACCCATTACCCACTCCGCTACTCCGCCATTTTCCTTGGTCGGGTGCATTTCGCTTTATTCATCGCCGCTGGAAGGCCAAAATCGCGCGCTGATGCCTAAATCGCGATTACTTCAATGGGTTGTTGTCATTCGATTTGTGTGGGCCTTGTGGACCTTGACCAAGTGTGTGGCAGGAGCCGCAAACGGCAAGGCAGCCACCGAATGCCTTCCCCCGGGCCAAGAGTACCGGGATGAGATTCCCAAGCCGGAATCGATTCTCGGCTTTCAGGTGGGAGAATGGCATGTGCGGCACGATTTGCGGGTCCAATATTTCCCAAGACTCGCCGAAGTCTCAACGCGCATCGAGCTGAGCCAATTCAGCCTGGATCCCATTGCGCCGTTGACTAGGTTAGGGGGGTAGGGTATGTTGGCGTTGGGATTAGTGAGGGGATGCCTATGATGGATTCGGAGCAAAAGAAGCGAGTATTGGATCGTTTGAAGCGGATAGAGGGACAAGTGAGCGGCTTGCAGCGGATGGTGGAGGAGGACCGGTATTGTGTCGACGTGCTGACGCAGATTGCCTCGGTTGTTTCGGCCTTGTACGGCGTTGAGGACCGGGTAATGACGCAGCATTTGGAGACGTGCGTGGCAGATGCGATGCGATCGGGGGACCAGCGGGAGCAGCAGAAGAAGATCGAAGAGGTGAGGATGATAATCTCAAAATTCCGCAGACATGGGTAGTGGCTTATGGGAATCGAAACGGGGCATTGGAAGGTTGAAGGAATGCACTGCGCGAGCTGTGTCGCATCGGTGGAGAAGGCACTGAAAGCGACAGAGGGGGTGCGGGACGCCAAGGTGAATCTCGCGACCGAGACGGCGACCGTCAAATATGAGAGCGAGGCCGTCGGACTCGAAGAACTGCAAGAAGCGGTCGACAAGGTCGGTTATGATTTACGACCGGAGGTGGAGCCTTCGCATGGGGAGGCAGTCGAAGCGGAGAAGAGTGAGGATGAGGCGTCAGTAAGGCAAGCTCGTTATCGGATGGCTTGGGCGTGGGGGGTCACGATTCCGATTATTCTTTGGATGGTTCCCGAAATGATGTTCGGGGTGACCTTGCTTGGCGATCTCGGCTATGAGCTTGGGATGGTTGTGCTCTCGGCAATCGTGCTCTTTTTTCCGGGCCGGGATACTCTCAAGAGTGCGTGGAAATCGGGCTGGCACTTAACCCCCAACATGGATGTCCTGATCGCCATGGGAACACTTGCGTCCTTGGCAACGGGTGTTGTCTCTCTGTTGAGCCAATGGGGACTGGCCCCCGCCTTTCACAGCTTTGCCGGGATTGCAGGCATGATCATGGCGTTTCACTTGACCGGGAGATACGTCGAGACGAAAGCGAAGGGAAGGGCCTCGCAGGCCATCAAGAAGTTATTGACGCTGAGCGCCAAAGAGGCGGTCGTCGAGCGTGATGGAGAGGAGCAGCGGGTACCGGTCAAGGCACTTCAGAAAGGCGATATCATGGTGGTGCGTCCGGGCGAGAAGATTCCGACCGATGGAGTTGTCGTGAAAGGCGAAAGCAGTGTCGATGAATCGATCGCCACGGGCGAATCGATGCCGGTCGAAAAGGTCTCCGGTAACGAGGTGATCGGAGCCACGATTAACAAACAAGGCGTGTTACGAGTGGAAGCGACCAAGTTGGGCCGGGAGACATTCTTGAGCCAGGTCATTCGGATGGTTGAGGAAGCTCAAGGTTCGAAGATTCCGATCCAAGGATTCGCCGACCGTGTCACCTCGATTTTTGTCCCCATCGTCTTGTTGACGTCATTGGCGACAGCGCTGCTTTGGATCAGCTTCCCGGCATTCTTCGGGGGTATTGCAGCATGGGCGTCGGGATTTCTTCCGTGGGTCAATCCGGAAATGGGATCGATTGCGCTGGCCTTGTTTGCGGCCATTGCCGTGCTTGTGATCGCTTGCCCGTGCGCGCTCGGTCTGGCGACCCCCACGGCACTGATGGTTGGCTCCGGGATGGGGGCTGAAAATGGCATTTTGATTCGAAATGGGGCCGCAATTCAAACGATGAAGTCGGTAACCACGATCGTGCTAGACAAGACAGGGACGATTACCAAGGGGCGGCCGGAGGTGACGGATGTCATTGCGGCTAAGGAGCTTAGCCGGGAGAAGGTACTGCAATTGGCGGCGAGCGTTGAGGATGCCTCGGAGCACCCGATCGGACGGGCGATCGTTGAATCGGCACGAGCGCAATCGATCTCCCTTAGAGAAAGCTTGCAATTCAAGATGGAGACTGGCCAAGGCGTTGAAGCCACGGTGGAGGGTCGACATGTCCGGCTCGGAACGCCGAAATTTGTTCGCGACGTGATCAACCATCCAGAAGAGGAATCTTGGGTCAATGCGACACTCGCTGACCTCGAGTCGCAGTCGAAAACAAGCATGGTCGTCGCGGTCGACAATCGGCTCGCTGGTATCATTGCCGTTGCCGACAGCGTCAAGGAGGATAGCCAACGGGCGATCACCACGCTGCGGAGCCTCGGAATCGATCCGGTCATGATCACCGGAGACAACGAGCGAACAGCCGGAGCAATTGCGGCCAGGGTGGGGATTGAGCGGGTCATTGCCCGGGTGCTCCCGGATCAAAAGGCGACCGAGGTCCGGCGTCTCCAGGAGCGGGAAGAGGTGGTCGCGATGGCCGGTGACGGAATCAACGACGCTCCGGCCCTCACGCAAGCGGATGTCGGTATTGCGATCGGCACCGGTACCGACATCGCGATCGAATCGGGGGACATCGTCCTGGTCAAAGGCGATCTCAGCGCCGTTGTCAAGGCGGTCAAGTTAAGCCGTGCCACCTTCACCAAGATCAAGCAGAACCTCTTTTGGGCGTTCTTTTACAATTTGGTGATGGTGCCTTTGGCCATCTTGGGAATGATGCATCCCGTTTTGGCCGAGGCTGCCATGGCGTTCAGCTCGGTCAATGTCGTGACCAACTCGAGGCGGTTGCAAAAGACAAACCTTTAGGATCTGCCTCGAAATGCCGACGGAAGAGGAGTCGATTTATGGAACGGGAAATTAAAGTAAAGGGAATGCACTGTGAAGGCTGCGAGCAACGCGTTCAGAAGCTGGTGGGACGACTGTCCAAGATCGAATCGGTCACTGCCGACCACCAAAGTGGGACGGTGACCATCGCTTACGATGGGAATCCCGAAACACTTCAGGCTGCCAACGAGCAGATCCGGGAACTCGGATACGAAGTCGCGCAGTAACTGGAGACAAATCATTCCGGCCAAGAGGCAGGCGTCCATCGAACGGGACACCGTAGGCGCGCGGGGTGTATCGGTGAGCCCGGCCCGCTTATCAAGCGCTGACAGTGGGGCGGTCGTCAATGCGGATCACCTGAAGAGTCAAGTGGAAGGCTGCATTACCATGGGAATAGGCGGTGCGCTTGACGAATCGATTCATTTTCAAGAAGGAACGATTCTCAATCCGCGTTTCTCGAAGTATCGCGCACCCCGATTTGAGGATGTCGCGCCGATCGAGGTGGTGTTGATCGATCGGCACGACATCGAGTCGGCAGGTGCCGGGGAAACCCCGATTGTGGCCATTGCCCCCGCCATCAGCAACGCGATCTTCGACGCCTCCGGGATGCGTTTACGGTCGATGCCGATGATGCCTGCCTGGCGTGCAACGCAGGGGCAGTCCGCGTGATCCGGCCTCATCAGACAGCCAGACGTTGCCTGAGACAAGAAGGTTGGGAGTGATTGAACAGAAGCACGCTAAGGGACGCTAAGCGCAGACGGTAAGAACATCAATGATCTTCGGCTTCGCTTAGCCGGTTGTCTCAGGCCATTTACTCCCGCACTTTTTGCTTGCCTCAGCAATTCGGAGCTCTATGCTGGACTTTGCTGTGACAATAAGGACGGTTGTTTTATGAAACGCGTTGTCGTAATAAGCTTTACTCTCGGTTGGGCGATCGCGCTTGCACCGCCTTGGGCTGTCTCGACTGAAGAGAAGAAGAACCTCACTCTGCAACGGGCCGGCAATCCGCCGATGCGCACAATCTCACGGCCCCCGCCCGAGCCGTCGCCGGATCCCGAGGATTTCGAGGTGCGCGACGGGTACCGCGTGATTGATTCGCTTTCGGAATTTCGCAAGGCGATCAAGCAGGACAATCAGAAGATCCGCATGAAGCCCGGCGTCTATCGGGCCAAAGAAGTGGACCCGCCGATCCCCGAGAAGAATCAGCAGCACATTTTCGCCGTCAACGGCTCGGGCAATCACTTTGACATGCGCGGCGTCGTGATCGAAACGCCGGTGTCGGTCCAGAGCAAGCTTACCAATAAAGCTCACGTGGCGGACTCGTGGCACATCAACGGGCAAAACAACACATTCGAGGGGGGCTACTTCCGTAACGTCCTTGACAAGCAATACCCGAATTACAACGTCACCGAAAACGAGCTTGAGGTGACCAACGACGGCAATACGTTTTTGAATTGCACATTCGTTATCAAAGGCTCCGTGCCCTACGGCTACTCCGACTTCTACGGCAAGGGGAGCAGCCGTTGGGGCCGGCTGGACAAACACTCGTTCATGTCGATCAACGCCGCGCACACGAAACTGATCGGCTGCGAGCTTTATCAACAGTCATACGGCCACGGGGCCCATTTGCACGGCGCCAAGGATGTGCTTATCGAGGATTGCTACTTCACCGGCACACTCCGCCCGACCAACGATATCTACAAGGAAAAAGTCGGCCGGGCGCAGAAATACGACTTTCACATTATGTATCGCGGTAAACGGAAAATCCCCCGTGACCAGATGATCCCGTTGACCGAGGATGGCATTCGCACCTACGGCGGCGACAAAAACATCCGGGTGATCGACACGACGGTCGAGCGGTTTCGTTGCGGCGCCCAGGTTCTTTGCGAAGAAGGGGAGGTGCTGTTCAGGGAGGTCACTGTGCGCGAGCCGGGGTATTTCGGCTTCG
>JAHEOI010000358.1 GCA_018610125.1 Verrucomicrobiota bacterium | reverse complement strand
CCTCTACAACGGCATGATCGCCCCATTGGTCCCGTTCGGGCTCCAAGGCGCGATTTGGTACCAAGGGGAAGCCAACCTGGGCGATGGCTGGACCTATCACGAGAAAATGAAAGGATTAATCCGCGGATGGCGTCAAAGCTGGGCCCAGCCCGATCTCGGATTCTATTATGTCCAATTGGCTCCCTACGATTATGGGAATGCCGATCCGAAGCTTTTGGCTGAAATCTGGGAAGCCCAAGCCGCCACGCTCTCCGAGCCCCGCACCGGCATGGCCGTGACGACCGACATCGGAAACCTGGACGATATCCATCCTCGCAACAAGCAAGATGTCGGCCATCGGTTGGCATTATGGGCATTGAGTCAGACCTACAGCCGGCCCGATCTCACCCACTCGGGACCGCTTTACGAGTCGATGACGATAGAAGATGGCCGCATCCGCATTCATTTCGATCATGTCGGTCAAGGACTCAAAACCATTGATGGCCAAGCGCCGACTGAATTCCGCATTGCCGGAAGCAATCATAATTTTATGAGCGCCAAGGCCCAAATCGACCACGATACCGTCGTCGTTTGGAGTGAAAAAGTGGACCGACCGATCGCGGTGCGCTTTGCGTGGCACGACCGGGCCCAGCCGAATCTTGTCAACAAAGCCGGTCTTCCGGCGTCGCCCTTCCGCACTGATCAATGGTGACCTCACGATGACAAGACGCTCACGTGTATTTCCCTATCTTGGCAAAAGCCAACTTTTCCTTGGGGTTTCGTTATCAAGTTATCTAAGACGACATTGGCAGGCTCGGCCACCCCTTGATCCAAATCAAAGTTTCGCTCAAAACCCTTACCGATGAAATCGATACCACCAGAACGACCCCCTTGATTCTGAAATTATGCCGCTGTGGCTTCTCAAAGCAGTCGCCCTCTTCCTGGTCACCGCCCTGTGCGAGATTGCCGGTTGCTTCGCGTTTTACGCATGGGCGCGCTCGGGACGCTCGGTCTCCTGGCTCGTTCCCGGGATCGGCGCTTTGGCGGTGTTCGCTTGGCTCCTGACACGCCATCCCGACGTCGGAGCAGGCCGGACCTACGCCGCTTACGGAGGCGTTTATATCGTGACGTCAATCCTCTGGCTCTGGGCCGTGGAAGGGATTCACCCGGATCACTGGGATTGGGTGGGTGCCGGCCTTTGCGTCCTCGGAAGCCTCATTATCATCGCCGGCCACTGGAATTAAGGAGGAAATGGGGACCGGAAAAGAGAATTGCCCGCGAAGGACGCCAATTACGCGAAGCGAGGAGGATTCTTGACCGGTCTCTTTTTGGGAAAAGAAGTGCGGGAGCGGACGGCAGCGGAGTGCCGTCCCTACCGCAACAGCGGTGGTTAGGTCAACAGTCCTCTGCCGACCGTTATTGGCAGATCACGCGGGCCACTCAATCGCCGCCTCCCCCCAAAAAGAATCATTCCCCCCTTCGCGCCCTTCGCGCCCTTCGCGGGCAACCTCCCTTTTTCCCCTTCATCGCGACGTCCGCGGAAACCTGCAAAATCGTTTTTTGACAACTCGCTTTGGATAAGTTTGAGTCTTCAAAGAAACATATTTTGGGACTCGAACATTCGGAGTGAGATGAAGCAAGACAATCCATCAAGAGTCCGAGGGGTTAGGGATTCCAGCGGGGCAAGCTCCGCCGGGAAGGTTGGCAGACGGCGATTCCTCCAATGGAGCGGCCTTGGCGCGTTAGGGGCCTCTCTTGGGCTCACGGCAGGCACGGCGGAAAAAGGGAAGCGTGGGTACCGTGAAGGGACGAGTCAAGCGACTTCGACAAATGCTGATGCAGGACGGATGGGGACGATCGGGAGCATCAGCCAGGAGGAGCGCTCAATCTTTGATCCTTCGCAGTTTCTGACGGACTGGAATTTCAGCTTCCTCGATTCGGAGAAGCGGCCCCAATTTTACAAAGAATCCCGGCTTGAAAACGGTCAAAGGCTGCGGGAATACCTCTTTGTCGCGCGCGATCGCGAGATTGAGATCGCCCCGGGCCTCTATTTCCCTGCCTGGACCTATAACGGTCGAGTGCCGGGACCGACAATTCGAGCCACAAAGGGAGATCGCATCCGTATTTGGTTCATCAACGAGGGATCGCATCCGCACACAATTCATTTCCATGGATGGCATCCGTATCCAATGGATGGCGCCCTCTCACACCAATTTGTCGAGCCGGCATCGCAAGGGGACGGATTGGAAGCCGATTACCCATTCGGGCCAGGGTCCGATCCGAGTCCATGGAGAGAGATTGGCGAAACGAAACTGCGCCAAGCGGGGCGAGACATTTACGAATTCGATGCCGAGCCGGTCGGGATCCATCTCTATCACTGCCATTCCGTACCGCTTAAGCGTCATATCCATAAGGGATTGTACGGTATCTTTTTGGTGGATCCCGAAGGGGGGAGCGAGCCGCAGGACCGTCGTCCAAAAATCGATCCGGATACAAACGAGTCGCTGCCGGCAGACCATCCTGTCAAGGAGTGCATGATGGTCATGAACGGGTTCGACACCAACTTTGACGGCGATAACGAAGTCTATGGGGCGAACACGTTTGCCTTTCATTACATGCAGGAGCCGATCTTGGTTCGTGCGGGTGACTTGGTTCGGATTTATTTGGTCAACCTCACGGAGTTTGATCCCATCAATTCCTTCCATTTGCATGCCGGGTTTTTCCGGGTCTATCGGACAGGGACCAACCTAAGCTCGGATGAATACACGGACACGGTCATGATGTGTCAGGCAGAACGGGCAATTTTGGAATTTCGACTTCGGGAAGGATGGCCTGGAAAGTACATGTTCCATGCCCACCAAAGCGAATTTGCCGAACTGGGCTGGATGGGCCTGTTCCAAGCAACCGACCGAACCGAGCAGACGTGATGGCCTAATATAGCAGCAAGGGAAAGAGGAGAGCATGATGACACCCGACGATGATCAGGCTAATGGTCCCGCTTTTGGATCGCGCGGCAAGACATGGGCATTGGGTCTGCTGCCGATCTTACTTTTGGGGATCGTGATCGGTGTACTCTGGGCCTGGCAGCCGATCGACCGCATTTTGGGCCGCAGCTTCCCACCGGTCCAAGAGCTCAGCATTGTGAGGACCACACTTCCGGAGCCCGGGTTAGTCGAGCTGAAGGTGGTCAATGGCGGCCCCGAGCCGGTAACCATCGCCCAAGTCATGGTGGACGAGGCCTATTGGTCATTTGACATGAAGACACGATCATCGGCCCGCGGGAAAAAAGCGACCTCGCCCCGAACGATCCCTCGGCTTGGGACCGCCACGATTGAGCTCCCGTTTAATTGGGTCAAGGGAGCCGCGCATGAGGTGACGGTCATTTCCGATAAAGGGGCTACGTTCTCTCGGGAAATCGAGGTCGCGGTCCAGTCACCGCAAGTCTCTTGGGGCTACTTCGGATTGTTTGCCTTACTCGGGACACTGGTCGGGGTGGTCCCGGTTGCCTTGGGGCTGGCTTGGTTCCCGTGGCTCAAACGCTTGAAAAAGGGCACGCTCCACGGCGTCCTCTTTTTCACTATTGGCCTGTTGGTCTTCTTGTTGCTCGATGCCGTTGTTGAAGCGATCGAAACCGCCGGCGACATGCCGGAAGTCTTTCAGGGCTTTGCCATCGTTGTCTTTGGCACCTTTGGAACCCTCTTCTTACTCCAAACCGGCGGCAATTGGCTTACCCAATGGGCCCGCAAGCGATGGGGACAAGAGGCATTCGCCCTGGCCCTCTTGATTGCCGTGGCCATCGGACTCCACAACCTCGCCGAGGGGCTCGCCATCGGGGCCGCCTTTAACCTGGGGGCCATCTCGCTGGGAGCAATCCTTGTTGTCGGATTTACGATTCACAACATCACCGAGGGCCTGGCGATCATTTCCCCCATGGCCCACGAGAGACCGACTTGGCTTTTGTTTGCCTTGCTCGGGCTCGTTGCCGGGGCTCCGACAATCCTTGGCGGCTGGATCGGCGGATTCGCCTATTCCTCACTCTGGTCATTGCTTTTTCTGTCGGTCGGCGCCGGTGCAATCTTGGAAGTCATTTTTAAAATTTCGCAACAAATGAAAGGAAACGAAGCCTGGCCTGATCTGCTACGAGTGCCCGCGAACCTGATGGGGTTGGCGCTTGGGTTCCTGGTTATGTATGGGACCAACTTGCTGGTGGCCGTTTAACGGTATCGGGCCAAGGCCGTAGTAAGGAGTTATGACCGTGATTTACAAGGCATGCCGAGGCAGTCGCCTCGCGAAAACGATAATGGGGTTGGCGTCCTTATCCGTCATCTTATTCGCTTGGGTCATGGTTTCGGGTCACCTTAGCTCCGCCGCGCAATCCTCGGATGCTGTTCGTTTGACCATTGTCGCCCGCGGGATGGCATTCTATCGGGCGGAACAGCCTGAAACCGCGAATCCGTCAGTGACCGTGTCGCCCAACCAACCGATTGTCATCCGCTTTATCAATCGCAGCTCGGGGAGTCGCCACCAGTTGACGATTCAAGGCACCGACATCGCAACAAGGGTATTGGGGCCCGGCGAATCAATTCTTGTTCGGTTGCCTCCATTGTCGCCCGGGCACGACCTCACGTACCTTTGCAGTCTTCACCCGGTCACCATGGAAGGGACGATCCGGGTCAAGTCTTCCGATTAGGGCCCTTGCTAATTTTCCCCCGGCAAGGCCATTTCGGTGTTCGGCGGGCGATCCTGACTCAGGAGCACCCCGAGCAGAATCAGGGCCGAGGCGGCAAATTGCGCCGGTGTCAGCCATTCGCCCAGCAGCACCACGGCGAAAGCCAGGGTGAAGAGAGGAATGAGGTTCGTGAATCCCGTTGCCTGGCTTGCGGGTATCCGACTAACACCAAAGTTATAGAGTCCATACGCGCCCAGTGTCACCATGCATCCGAGATAGACAATCGCCAGCAGGCCGGGTGCTTTGACTTCTTGGGGCCACGGCGCACGGGTAGCCACTCCCAGGATCGTGAAGAAGACGGCCCCAGCGAAGGCTTGCAGCGCGGTCAGGAAAAACGGATTGTAACGCGCCGACAATCGCTTCAGGCTCAAGGTATAACCGGTAGCACAGATCATGGCGGCCACTTCAAACAGGTTCCCGACAATCGGATTGGGAGCGTGTCCCGTAGCTTGGGCTCCCAGGTTCAATCCGGCAATGCCGATTAAGGCCAGCAAAAAACCGGTCCACGTTCGCTTGGTTACCCTTTCACCGAGAAAGAGGTAAGCCCCCGCGGCGACCAAGAGCGGCAACAACGCGGCGATGATACCGGCTTGGGAGGCCGAGGTATTTTCCAGCGCCAAGGCTTCAAAGATGAAGTAAAGGCACGGCTCGCAGAAGACCATGAACGCCAGCCACTTGGCGTCGCCGGGAAGGTACCGATTCCCTCGCAATCGAGAGATCAGAAAAAGGAAACAGAGGCTGCCGACCACCATTCTCCCCCATAATACAAATATCGGCTGATAAAATTGAAATGCCCATTTCAAAGCAATGAAGGAAGTCCCCCAAAGCGCCATCGCCAAAACCAAGCAAGCGTAAGGCAGCCATTCCTGTTTCCCGCGTAATGCCACACCCCAATCCATCCCGCGCTTTATGCTTCAGTCAAGCCCGGTTTCTCTGGTAAATTCCTTACCAAGGAAATAAGAAGCAATGCGGGCAAATATCCGGATCCTTGGCACAGGCGATATCCACATGGGGCGTCGCCCCAAACGCCTGCCCAGTCACCTGGATGGACCCGATTTTTCAACCAACGCAACGTGGCGCGATATCGTCGACTTCGCCATTCAGGAACGGGTCGATCTGCTGGCTCTCACAGGCGATATCATCGATCACGACAATCGGTTCTTTGAGGCTTACGGGCCACTCGAGCGAGGGGTGCAGCGCTTGGCGGACCACCGAATTCGTACCGTGGCCGTCGCGGGCAATCACGACTTCGATGTCTTACCGCGTCTGGCTGACAGCCTTGCGAGCGAGTATTTCATCCTCTTGGGGAGACAGGGCCATTGGGAATCGGTGCGCGTGGCGACCGAGCACGGGCCGCCGCTTCGGGTGATTGGCTGGTCGTTCTATCAAGCCCACGTCTACCAGACTCCATTACTCCAATTTCCCCACCGCGAGGCAAGCAGGGAGGCCGACGAGCTTTGTGTCGGACTTTTGCATGGGGACACCCGGCAGCCGGACAGCGCCTACGCGCCGGTGGCGCCAACCGAGCTCAAAGGCCTCCCGGTCTCGATGTGGCTTCTCGGTCATATCCACACACCGCAACTGACTCGAGACGAAGGCAGCGCTCCCATTCTCTATCCGGGAAGCCCGCAGGCGTTGGATCCCACCGAAAACGGCCTGCATGGCCCATGGGAGATCGAGGTGGCATCGGATGGGACTTTCAACTTCCAACAAATCCCATTAGCCCGACTTCGGTATGAAACGATCGATGTTGACCTCTCCGGCCTTGCCGAGCCGGAGGCCATCGACACCCGAATCGCCGAGACCTTACAAGCGTCATTGCGGACTCATAGCGATATCGCGCCGCATTTGAGGCATTTGGCTTGCCATCTCCGGCTGACCGGCAAGACCCCGTTTCATCGGACGCTTGCCGACCGGCTGCAAGCCCTTGACGAAACGCTTTTTTTGGAGACAGGACGCGCCAGTGCCGGAGTAGTAGGGGTCACAATCGCCACTCGGCCCGCGTGGGACTTACAACGACTTGCCCAAGGCGATGATCCCCCCGGCATCCTTGCCCATACGTTATTAATGCTGCACGACGGGAATGAAGATGACGCGACGCGACAACTGATCCGACAGACGCAGGAGCGGATGAGCGGTGTTTACAACGCCAAGCCTTACAATCCATTGCGCGGCTCCGAGACAGGTCCTCCCGACTTTGAGGAGGCACGCGATTGGTTGATTCGCCAAGCGAGACTACTTCTGGACGAATTGCTCGCTCAGAAACCGAGGTGGCCGGACCATGCCTCAGATCAGCTTTCAGAAAATTGAAATTCGGCGCATGCCCGGCTTTTCGCCGCCCGGCTTTGTCGTCGATCAGCTTTGTCCCGGGATTAATATTATATTCGGCCCGAATGCCTCCGGGAAAACGACATTAGCGCGGGCCATTAATCTCCTTCTATGGCCCCAAGGGCAGGAACCGAGGCATGTGTCGATCGCGGCGGAATGGGACTTTGATTCCAACCGGTGGTTTGTCGAGCTGGATGCCTCACGACCCGTCTATTACCGAAACGGCATCGAATCGAGCGCCCCCAATCTTCCGCCGGCGGAGGCACGAGACCGATATAACCTCGACCTGCACCAGCTCCTGCAAGTCGAGACCACAAACCGATCCTTTGCCAAGGCCATCCGCCTTGAAACCACCGGCGGCTACGACGTCCAACAGGCAGCACAACAGCTTCGATTCCAATCCCGTCCCTCCCGCAATCTTCCGGAAACACGGCAACTGCAAAAGGCCGACCGAGAACGACGTCAAGCACAGCGGCAGCAGGAGATCCTTTCCCGGCACGAGGCCGAGCTCGGGGACCTCGAAGCAAAACGCAATCAAGCGGCCGAGGCGCGCCATCGCGTTCGACTTCTCGAACGGGCACTCCGTCACGCCGAGG
>JAHEOI010000357.1 GCA_018610125.1 Verrucomicrobiota bacterium | reverse complement strand
GGGCTTTGACCGCTCGGACGTCAGCGGAAACAAGCGGCTCCCTTGTCCTCCTCCCATGATGATCGATAAGACTTTACTCTCCATAAACCGATGTTCTTTAGCTTTTGAGACCGTTGCGCTGGATCTCTGACGCCGACCCAAGATAATCGCCTTGGATCTTTGATGACAAGCGGCATTCAAACCGGTTTGAGGCGGCGATAGCAATACGAAAGCAAAGACAAACGCAAAATCAATCGCGAGTGGTTATCATGTGCGGCATTATTGGCTATATCGGCAAGCAGAGCGCGGGCCCTGTGATTCTCGAAGGACTGCGACGGCTTGAGTATCGCGGTTATGACAGTGCGGGGCTGTGCGTTTCTGAAGGGAAGGGGCTCAACCTCGTGAAACGGGTTGGTAAGATCGACAACGGCTTGGGGCCGTTGGTGTCGAGCTCACCGGTTCAAGGTCGAGTCGGTGTTGGGCATACCCGCTGGGCGACCCATGGAGCGCCATCCGATCAAAACGCTCACCCTCACTTGGATCAGAGCGGTCGGGTTGCCGTCGTTCATAACGGTGTTATCGAGAATCACGAGACGCTCAAGGGACACCTTGAGCTGGAAGGCTGCGAGTTCGAGTCCGAAACCGACAGTGAAATCCTGGCGAAGCTTATCGGCCTGCATTACCAAAAGGCGGCCAAGCAGGAAAAGGATGAGGAGCATCCTCTTGCCCGAGCGGTTTCCCAAGCTTTGAAAGAGGTCATTGGGACATACGGGATCGCTGTCGTCTCTGCGGACGATCCTGACACGATTGTCGGAGCACGCCGGGGATCGCCATTAATCATTGGGGTGGGGCAAGATGAGAATTTCTTGGTCAGCGATGTGACCGCCGCGGTCGCCCATACCCGGCAAGTGGTCTATCTGAACGATTACGACGTGGTGACGCTGACGGCGGATAACTTCCATGTGACCAACCTTGGGACCCAAACGGCCCAACGCCAGATTAGTGAGATTGAATTCAGCCCCGAGGCGGCGGAGTTGGGGGATTTTCCCCATTACATGCTCAAGGAAATATTTGAGCAGCCTCGTACCGTGGAGAATGCGATGCGAGGCAGGCTCGACCACGATGAAGTCATGCCGAAAATGGGGGGGTTGAATATGACCCCGGCCGAGCTCAGAGCGGTCGAGCACGTTGTCTTTGTGGCATGTGGCACGAGCTGGCACGCCGCGCTGGCGGGAGAATACGCGCTCGAAGAATTTGCTCATATTCCGGTCACCGTCGAATACGCCAGCGAATTCCGATATCGAAACGCCCCCATCGAGAAAGGGACGCTTGTGGTGGCCATTACCCAGTCGGGAGAGACGGCCGATACCTATGCGGCCTTGCGTGAAGCAAATCGACGCGGCCACAAAGGATTGGCTGTCTGCAACGTCGTCGGCAGCTCAATCGCTCGCGAAGCCGATGGCGGGATCTATTTGCACGCCGGCCCGGAGATCGGAGTCGCCTCGACCAAAGCCTTCACCTCTCAAGCGACCGTGCTCTCCTTATTGGGCCTCTTGATGGGCCGAATGCGGATGCTTTCGGTCAGCCGAGGCATGGAGCTAATGCGGGCGCTGGAGCAGGTCCCCGAGCAGATTTCAAAGATTCTCGAAGCCAATGACCGTATCCGATCGATCGCCCTGAAATACTCGCAGGCGCGTCATTTTTTCTTCATCGGGCGGCAATACAATTTCCCCACCGCTCTTGAGGGGGCGCTGAAGCTCAAAGAAATTTCTTACATCCACGCCGAGGGCTATCCGGCAGCCGAGATGAAGCATGGTCCCATCGCGATGATCGACGAAGCGACCCCGACGGTGGTGCTGATTCCCTCGGATTCCCTATATGAAAAGACGTTCAGTAACCTGAAAGAGATCAAAGCTCGGAAAGGGCCGATTATCGCTATTGCCTCCGAAGGGAATGATCGGCTCGAGAATGAGGTCGATGACGTCATTTACGTTCCGCGATCGCTGGAGCCGATGAGCCCCTTGTTAAATGTGATACCGTTACAGCTCCTTGCTTATCACATTGCGGTGGAGCGGGGCTGCGACGTCGATAAGCCGCGCAATCTTGCCAAGAGCGTGACGGTTGAGTGAAGCCGCATGGCGAGATCTGTCGCCGAAAATGTCCGGTGTCCCGGGCAATACGGACGTCGTAAGGCATCGAAGCACGAAACCGGAGTAGCACGCATTTAAGACCGCAAACGCAAAACATATGACGAGAGCGCACGTTGGTATTATCGGGGGAAGCGGCCTTTATCAGATGGAGGGCCTGACGCAGCAGGAATGGGTCACGGTTGACACCCCGTTCGGGCGGCCATCCGATCAGTTATTAACGGGAGAGCTCGCAGGCGAGCCGGTGGCGTTTTTGCCCCGCCATTCACGAGGACACCGATTGCTGCCGAGTGAGCTGAATCATCGGGCGAACATTTACGCGATGAAAAAGCTCGGTGCGTCGTGGGTCGTCGGCGTCAGTGCGGTGGGCTCGCTACAAGAGCAATATCATCCTTGCGAAATCGTCTTCCCGGATCAGTTTCTCGATCGGACCAAGGCCTCCGCCGATCAGACGTTTTTCGGTAATGGGATCGTTGCCCATATCGGTTTTGCGCACCCGATTTGCGAGGAGCTCCGTCGACTCCTGCTTGACATTGCGAGGCGCTTTGGCGCCTCAGCGCATGACGGCGGGACCTATGTTAACATGGAAGGGCCTGCCTTTAGCACGCGTGCCGAATCATTGACCAATCAGAAATTGGGGTACGACGTGATCGGGATGACCAACCTCGGAGAAGCCAAGTGCGCACGCGAGGCCGAGATTGGCTACGCCACGATGGCGATGGTTACGGATTACGATTGTTGGAAAGAGGATGAGCACGTGTCGGTCGAGAAAGTCGTCGACAATCTTCACAAGAACGCGCAACAGGCTCAAGGGATCATTCGTAATGCGATCCCCCAAATCAGTCAATTGGATGCCTGCTCCTGTCATAGCGCGTTGAAGACCGCCATCCTCACGCCGTCGAAAGATTGGCCCGAAGAAACCAAGGGCTCGCTTCACGCAATCCTGTCGAAGTATTTTTAGCGAGGCGTTTCCTCACAGCGCCGCGCCGCCACGGCAGGAAGCTCGTCTGAGCCGCTTGACCGGACCGAACGCTTTGTCTCGACGCCTCGCTGTACTTCCGCTTCGCAAAAAAAATATATGGGACGCCCGGGACGGCGTCCCTATGAAGGAGCAACGAGGGACGTTTTCCTGGGCGTCCGACTTCTCTCTTTCGTCTGCTTCAACCCTCTTTAGCTGCGGCCTCTCGGTCACCCTCTTCCGATGATGGCCGATAGTAATCGCTGTAGTAGCGATTCTGGTAGTAGTAGTAATAGTAGTAATAGGAGTCCTTGCCCTCAAAGTCGATGTCGTTCAAGGAGACTCCCAGGATCTGGATCCCGGCATCTTGGATCCGCTGTACGGTTTTCCGCGCGTGGTCACGCCGAATCTGATTGAACTTGGTCACAAACAGGATTCCATCCGAGCGGGAAGCAACCACCAGGGGATCGGCCACTGCGGTAACAGGGGCACAATCAAGGAGGATTCGGTCGTAGAACTGCCGTTGATAATCGATTAGTTCCTTCATCCGCTTGGAGGCAATCAGCTCCGATGGGCCCTTGGGTGGTGGACCACAACAAATCACATCGAGGTTGGGCACCTCTGTATTCTGAACAATTTCATCCGAGCTGCCAGTCTGCTCATGGAGGTAAGACGCCAATCCGGTTGGGCTATGGAGCCGGAAAGCCTTATGCATTGCCGGACGCCTGAGGTCGGCGTCAATAAGAAGCGTTTTGAGGCCGGTTTGCGCAAAGACCACTCCCAGGTTGGATGCGACCACCGATTTCCCTTCTGAAGGGGTCGTGCTTGTGACCGTGATGACTTTATAGCGGTCCGCATTCGGCATGAGCGAGACCACTGCCCTTAAGCTTCGGAACGATTCCGATACTGCCGATTGCGGATTCACATGGGCTTGAAGACCGCGCTCCACGATGCTGTTTGTCTTGATGTGGGGGATATAGCCCAGGAACGGCAATCGCAGGTAGGTCTCCACATCATCTTGAGTCTTGATCGAGTCGTCGAGGTAATTGACAAACAATGCCAGTCCGATTCCGGCGGCGCCGCCACCGACAATGCCCATCAGCAAGATCAGCGCGACACGCGGCTTAATAGGCTCGTGGGGTGCAATGGCGGCATCGACAACCCGCATGTTGTTGGACTTGCTCTTGCTGGTGATATCGGTCTCCTGCATGTTTTGCAAGAGCTTCTCATACAACATCTTTTTCCGGTCCGCGTTACTCTGAAGCACGTCAAACTTGATCCTCAACTCGCTTAGCCTCAATTGCTGCTGCTCATATTGGGCCACGACTTTCTTAAGGCTTTTTACAGTCGCTCTCGCAATCTGGGCCTCGCGTTGGATTGTATTGTAAATTTGGTGTGCAACTCCGTCGATGGAGTCCTTTAATGAAGCGATGCGTTTCTGTAACTGGGCCACTTCAGGATGACCCGATTTATACGTCTCCAGTAGCCCATGAAGCTCGGCCTTCTTTTCCGCGAGCTTGGACTGCATCTTGATGATGCGCTCGTCGGTGGAAATCCTGGGGATCGACTCGATTGGTGTGTCTTCCTCGAGCATCTGTTTGACTTGCTGCGCAAGGGAGGCCTTCGTTGCCGCTTCGGTTTCGGCTTTGCTTAATTCCTTTTGAGCTGTCTGCAGGGCCTGCGAAATCGTATTCTCAGTCCGCTCGAGAGAAGGCATGTTGTGCTTCTTCTTGTATTCTTGGACCGCCTCTTTGGCAGCCGTAAGCTCTTTCTCGAGGGTCTCGGCCCGAGCTCTGAGGAAATCCAACCGAGCGGACGATTTTTCCTGACGGCGCTCGAGGTTGTTTTGGACAAAGGTGTTGACCAGGTTATTGGCGATTTTCTTGGCTGTAGTGGGATTTGTGTGCTCGACCTTGATGTCGACCAGCCGGCTTGAGCGGATAGGGGCAACTGTAATGTCCTCCTTGACCGCCTTCGTGATATTTTCGGCCTCGGAATACCTGGGATCTTGGGACAGGTTCAAATTCGTCACGACCGTATTGATCAGCGAGCGACTTTGAAGATTCTTATACTGGGTTTGCAGGTAATCCTCTTCCTGGGAGCTGACCGCAAAGCCTTGGGAGTTATCCAGGATGTTCTGGTATTCACGATCGATCTGCAACCGTGTTTCAGCTTGATAAATCTCCGGGGCTTTAAAGACGTAAATTAAAGCGAGGGCGAGCAACGAGGCGAACGTCGCTACCACCAGCCAACGGCGCTCGAGGATGACATGCCAGTAATGCTGAAGATTAAGCTCCGGTTCGGCCTCTTCATAAGCCCCATGATGGTGGGGCTGGGGTAGATTCGTATCCGTATCCTTATCCATGGTGGGTCTGGTTTTTAAAACACACGTTTCGGCACAAAGATGGTGTCACCCGCCTTGAGAGAAAAATTGGCCTGTGAGTTGGTTGCGCGTTTGAGCTCATTCAAGGAAAAACGGATCGGCTTCTGCTCTCCCTGGCGAATGACCTGTATCCTATCGGTCTTTGCCATGTCGGTGAACCCTTCCGCGGCACTGACAGCCTGTAAAATCGTCATATCTTGCTCCGGGGGGAGCTGCACGATGGTCGGCTTTTTTACGGCCCCGGTCACGGCAACGACTCGCCGACGGTATTCCTTGACCGTGACGATCACATGGGGATTTCGCATGTAATCTTCCTTTAGGAGCCGCTCTATCTTGGCCTCGGCCTCAGCCGGCGTCATTCCTGCCACTTCCACATTTCCCAGTAAGAAGAGCGATACCTCGCCGCTCTCGGAAACACTGACCTCGCGACTGAGCTCCTTTTCGTTGAAGACCTCGACGAGAATCTTATCCTGAGGCCTGATCTTGTAATCTCCGGCCATATCCCTTGGGGAGGGAGCCGTGAATTGTTGGCCGCTGCTTGGGGCCGTCGTCCCGGGGGCGGCAGGATTCTCGCTTGAGGCGGGTGAGCTCGAGGACTGACTGCCTTCCGATCCGCCTGTTCCTGTAATGCAGCCGGCACTTCCAAGAAGGAGGATCATTAAAAATGCGATTTGGCTCGGGTGCTTCATGCGTTGCTCATCTTGAATCTGCTGGTCATTGCAATAACGTCTTTAATATGCCCAAACCTCGTCTGGGAAACAAGCCCGTAACTCGAGAAAGCCCCTTAAGGTTCCATTAGTAGCGAGGGACCGCGCCCATCTTAAGGAAAGCAGGAATTGTACCAAACTCGAATTCAACCCCCTTCAAAAGGCCCCTCTTTGTCGATCCAGGGCAGCGCTTTGCTAATAGCCGACAGAAAGATTAACAGAGACTCGATGCACGTGGTAGTCCTGGCTCCTTGTGAGGGTGGTTGCGAAGTTGTCAAATTCGTAACGGAAGCCGGTGCTGAGCCAAAGCTGGATTTGGTAGTTTAATTCGGCATAGGCGGAGTAAAACTCGTCATTTCGGTCAGAAAACCGGCCGGTAGTGCCTTCGTACGCCCGGAATTCGAGGGTCGATCCCACGGTGGTGCTCCAGCGCTTGGCGACGCCGAATTCCTGTTGCCATTGAAAGTCGATTTCATCGGACTCGTAGCTGACTCGCCCCGATTGGGCAGATTGCTGCGTTCGGCGGCTGTAGATTAAAGAAAAGTGCGTGTTGTCGGATAAATCGTAGGTCAAGTCGAGCTCTCCTACCAGTGCGGAAGGTCCATCGGTTTCATCCTCGAAATCGCGCGCTTCATACCCGATTCGGGCTTCCCCGGTGAATTTTGGGGTAAATTCCCCAATGGCTCCGAAAAATCCCCCAACGACTTCGCTATCAGGGCTTTGGCGTGAGGTCGGCTGATTCTCTTCCGGATAAGATTGGCCGTAGAAGGCCTCCGACAGTAAGCTCAGCTCGGGGCTTAGGTGATATCGAACGCCGCCCGTACCGCGCCAGCTCGCGACATCCAATAACGTGCTATCGGATTCGAAATTCCAATCACGATACTCGCCACCCAGCGTGAAGCTGGTTTTGGGGCTTAACTCGACCGCAACGGTGTAATCATGGTTTTGAAGAATGCGGTCAACGATTTCCGTCGTTGTTCGAAGAGACCGCCCGACGACACCGCTTGAGGCTCGGACCGAATCTTGACCTTGGATGGTAACCCGCCCGATCTCCCACGTGCCAATGAGGCCGGCGCGATGGTCCGTGCGAGTGAGAATCGTTTGATCCAAATGCTGAATTCGGGACAAAGTGTAGTTAAGTGAGATGTAGTTGCCGTCGGGATGCCCGATAAAGGCGGTCAGGCCAGGCTCGACGGCGGTGATAAAGTCGTCAACGACCTCCTCTTCCCGCAAAAAGACATTGCTGTCGTAGGTCTCCTTGACGCTGAATTGAGGGCGCAATTGAACCGGACCGACGCTATGGGCGAGGACATCGTAAGGTTCTAATGCGCTTGCCGAACTGGCAGCGGTGCTGACGATGAGCCCTATTGCCATGCTAATCTGTTTGTTTGGCCACCGAATCATATATTTCTAGTAATCCTTGAGCAGTCGCTTCCGGGGCAAGAGCCAACAACATGTGAGAACGATTGAAAAGGGTTTTTTGTGCCAGCGCCCCTTTTTGAATCCGGTTGTCTCCCTGCAAGCTGACTCCTGCAGCAAGACTTTGGTTGAAACCGTCAAGGCATGGGCAGCCTCCAAGTGGTTTGATGTCCAAAAAACGGACAGCCAATGATGCCATGGTCTGGGCAGCTTAGGCCGGCGATACGCTATGGTGTTTTTGACCGACGAACCCCAAGTCGTTCTCGGAGCTGCTTTTCGACCGTTTTGAGCGACTTTTTCTTCGAAACCGCCAAGCCGGCCGCCAGACCGCTGACATAGGCTGCAGCGGGGGAGGTGCCACTGACGAGGTAGGTCTTGTCTTGGTGGTGGACCAGGCTTTGACCCGGCGCCTTCACATCGACGAACGATCCTCGATTGGCGTAGCGAGCGATCTCACCTTGGCGATCCTCGGCCGTCACGGCCAAGACGGAAGGGTAACCCGCCGGGTAGGTGGTGGATTTGGTCGGACGATTGCCCGCGGCCCCGACAACCATAATGCCGTTATCATTCGCTTCTTGGACCAGGCGACGCATCAGCGGATTGCCACGCTGTCCGCCAAGGCTGAAGTTGATAATATCGGCCCCTTCCTTGGACGCCGCGTGCATTCCTTTTGCGACCTCAAAGAGGGTCGTTTGATCTCGATTGCCGTAAACATCAACCGGTAAAATACGCACCGGAGTCTCTCCGCCGGAGCTTTGGGAGAGGTTGAGCGCTTGCAGAATGGTATCGGCCATCGAGGTGCCGTGAGTCGGGAAATCGGCCTTGGATGAGCCCGTTCCTCGCGAGCCCGATTGATCCCCCACGCTGATAGAGGGAAGGAAAAAGTCGGACGCCGGATTTCCCCTGAGCTGCACCGGGGTATCCACCAAGCCGATGACAAGCTGGTCGTCATCATCACCGCTTGGCTTAAGGTCGAAATTCGGGCGTGTCCCCTGAGTCACAAACCGGGGACGTGGCGGCTTGTCAAAGCGGACATTTTCGCTGACTTCCTTGATATCCTCATTTTGGTCCAACCGATCGCGCGCCGCCTCTGCTGTCGCTTCATCCGGAAAGGCCAAGCGGTAGGCATTGAGGTCATCAATTCGCCCGACGATTTTGGCTCCGAGGCTCTTGGCTAATGCCTCGATCGACTTTTTGGAGCTTGATTCGAGGGTGACAATCAACTCGTTGGGAATGTGTTGTCCCTCTGGTTCGGACGAGTCTTCACTCTTGGTCTGTTGTGGCACGCGCTCGGTTGCTGCTTGGCGAGTTGTTTGATAAACATAGAGGCGGCGTCGCGGAGACGACGCTGGTGAGGAGAAGACCACGTAATTGAGCGTCCCGAGCAGTCGATTTAAAGCCTCATGGGGCGGTAAACGGCCGAATGAGACCGAGATCGACTCTTTAATCCCCGGTTCCACAAAGATTTGCCAACGTCCTGTGGAAGCCAGTTCTTCAAGTACTCGGCTGATTTCCCATTGTTCGATATCCACGGTCAGCCGCTCACTGCCGGCATCCCATCGAAAGGTGCCGCCGAGTCCCACTGACGGTGCCGAGAATAACGGTGCCGAGAATAACGGTGCCGAGAATAGCAATACCGTAAGCGTGGCTAACGGAATGACCCGTGGACCGACGATGGTTACCACCCATTGTTTGAAAAGCGCCATTAGTGTGAGTCGATTAAAACCTTCGCAGCAGCTTTTATCCGTTGCCGATTGAAATTCCGATTCCGATTCACCTTACGACAAGGACGATCGGTTTCAAAGGAAACAGTCATTTTGAGTTGACCCGAGACGGCGGCCAACTCATTGTCAGTCGGTATGAATCGGCGTGATTGGTTACGATCAAGTGGTCTGATTGCAGGCGGCTGGCTCGTGGCGCAGCCCGGGCATGCCGGGCATGCGGGTGTGTTTTCGAAAAGGGACTCAAGGCCGTTCCGATTCTGCCTGAACATGAGCACCATCCGTGGTCAGGAGCTATCGGCCGAAGCCGAGGTCGATGTCGCCGCCAAGGCGGGATATGACGCCGTCGAACCGTGGATGGGCAAGCTTCATGCCGCCGGCGAAAAGAGTGGCGGCATTAAGGAGCTACACAAGCGGATCACCGACCATGGCCTTAGTGTTGAAAGCGCGATCGGATTTGCGAAATGGATTGTCGATGATGAGTCGACCAGACAAGCCGGGCTGGAACAGGCCCGGCGTGACATGGAAGTGCTGGCTCGAATCGGGGGAAAACGGATCGCAGCACCTCCCGCCGGCGCGCCATGGAATGAGCCGATCGATCCGATGAAGGCGGCGGAGCGTTATCATCGACTCTTGGAGCTCGGCGATAAAATCGGTGTTACGCCTCAGGTCGAGGTCTGGGGAGGCAATGCTACGATCGGAAAGTTGAGTCAGGCCATCTCGATTGCCATCGAGGCGGGCCACCCGAAGGCATGTTTTCTGGGAGACGTGTACCACTGTTACAAAGGAGGGTCGGACTTTGACGGACTCGCCTTGTTGGGTCCGCGAGCCCTACAGGTGTTCCATTTGAACGATTATCCGGAAGATCCGCCACGTGAAGAGATTGGTGATGAGGACCGAGTCTATCCGGGAGATGGAATCGCCCCGCTTGAGCGCATTTTGGAGATCTTCCGCTCGGTCGAGGCTCGTCCGGTGCTTTCGCTGGAATTATTTAACAAGCGATATTGGCAGCAAGACCCCCTTGAAGTGGCCAAGACCGGCCTTAGCAAAATGAAAAGGGTGACCGGATCCGCCGAGGATCAGAAGTAGGCCTTCTATTCCGCCTCAAAAAGTCTCGATTGTCCAAATCGTTTTTCGCAGCGTTAGCCAGCTCATCAACGATCCATTGCTTGACGAATTCCCGATCGGGAAATGCCTGGGCCATCACTTCCATCGGTGACTTTTGCTCCGGCTCCTTGCTCCGGCTCCTTTTCCAGGATCGGCTCCAGGATCGGCTCCAGGATCGGCTTCAGCTTGGGCTGTTCCGTCTTTGAAAGATGGGCAACGGCGTCGTTTTTGATGTCTGCCACAAATTTGTTGAAACGGGCGCCTCCAAAATAAGCGCGACCCCCCCCTATAAGCGCGATCACCCCTGCGATACGTAACCTATTCCTGATCACAGTTGCCTGCGATCAATGTCATGTCGTTTAACACAATTACCTCCCCTCGCCAAGAAAAACTTGCTTTGCATCGTTACTCGGTGCTCAATACTCTCGATCAGCGATACCCGGAAGCACGACAATCTGAGGCCATGTGGATACCGCTTAAGCAAAACCAGGATGGGGAGGAGGTAACGGGCACATCGTCGCCGGATGAAAAGAGCCCGGTGCGCTCCGTAACGCAAACCGTTGCTCGAGGGCCTGAATCCGGTAGGAGCCGGATTGGGCTGTCGGCTGGAATAGCCGGATTGGTGCTCACCGAGATGGTGCTCTCCACCCTGGGGGCTTCCCAAGAGACCACAAAGCCTACGCTGTTTGTCGGTGATTTCGAAGCCGGTGATTTGTCGGGCTGGCGAACGAATGAGCAATGTTGTCCGCATTCCATCAACGTCGTTCAAGAGCCGGTGCGGGCAGGGGCGAATGCGGTCCGTTTCGAGGTGCGTCAAGACGATCCCAACGTCGCCAACAGCAAACGGGCGGAGCTGAAGCTTGAACCGGTGCCGGCGAGCTCCGAGCGTTGGTATGCGGTCAGTATCTACCTACCCAAAGACTATCGCAAGGACCCGACGCCGGAGATTGTAACCCAGTGGCATGCAACCCCCGATTTTGATAAAGGGGAAACCTGGCGCAGTCCTCCTTTGGCATTATTGACACATGAGGGTAAATGGCGAATCGGATGGCGATGGGACTCGGCTCGGGTGACTCAGGGGAATTCGCCGGAAGGGACGCTAGGACGAACCGTGGGCAATTACCAAACGGGGAGGTGGACCGATTGGGTTTTCCACGTCAAGTGGTCTTGGAAAGAGAATGGATTGTTACAAGTGTGGAAAAACGGAAAACAGGTGATCCATCACAAAGGACCCAACGCTTATCATGATAAGCGAGGTCCTTACTTCAAGACCGGCATCTACAAATGGCCTTTTAAGACCCAGCCCAAGGAAACCACGGTCAAGAAGCGAATACTCTACGTGGATGAGGTCCGTATCGGGGGAGCGGGGACGACATTGGATGAGCTCAAGCCCCCGGAAAGGAAGGCAGTCGCGACCCCTAATAATCGGTGAGCGAGGTGACTGAGCATTTTATGATGAGGGTGATAAAGATTGCATGTGTGCTCGTTTGCATGGTCGGACCGGCAATATCGGGAAAAGCGACGTCGTCACGCCAGGGCCATCGCGCTTGGGCTGTTTACAGTGGCGACTTGGCCGGCTCCAAATACTCGTCGTTGGATGCTATTAACCGAGACAATGTGTCGAAACTGGAGCCGGCTTGGGTGTTTGAGTGCGGGAACCTCGGGCGCACCATCGAGTGCAATCCGATTGTTGTCGAGGGTCGGATGTACGTGACTTCCCCAAATCTCAGGCTCATTGCATTGGACGCCAAAACCGGTAAGCGGATTTGGTCATACAACCCATTCGACAGCACCGGCGGCCATGGTGTCAATCGCGGGGTCAGCTACTGGGAATCGTCGGATGGTCGGGATCAGCGATTGCTTTATGTCGCCGGGAACTACCTTTACGCAATTGATGCGGGCTCGGGTGAGCCGATCGAGTCATTCGGCGAAAACGGGCGAGTTGATCTGCGGGAAGGGCTTGATCGGGACGCCTTTTTCCTTTCGGTCACGACGACCACGCCCGGGGTGGTGTACCAGGACTTGCTGATTCTGGGCTCGTCGGTGGGTGAGGGGCCGAGCCTCTCAGCGCCGGGGCACATTCGGGCGTTTAATGTCCGGACCGGGGAGAGAGAATGGATTTTTCATACCATTCCCTATCCCGGCGAATTCGGCTATGAGACTTGGCCCGAGGATGCTTGGAAGGTTGTCGGAGGGGCTAATGCGTGGGGCGGGTTCACCTTGGATCCCAGTCGCGGGCTTGTCTTCTGTGGGACAGGCTCGCCGGCCTATGACCATTACGGCGGCAACCGCAAGGGAAAGAACCTCTTCGGCAATTGCATTCTCGCGCTCGACGCGGCCACCGGAGAACGTCGCTGGCATTTTCAAGTGGTCCATCATGATTTGTGGGATTACGATATCCCTTGTCCTCCGAACTTGGTGACCGTCCACCGGAATGGGAAAGAAGTCGATGCCGTGGCCCAGCCGACGAAGATGGGCCACCTGTTCGTTCTCAACCGCGAAACGGGCAAGCCCATATTTCCGGTGGAAGAGCGCCGCGTGCCGCAGTCCAAGCTTCCCGGGGAGGAGACTTGGCCGACACAGCCGTTTCCGACAAAACCGCCCGCGTATGCCCGGCAGCGGTTCACGAGGGAAGAAGTGACCCGGCTGAATCCGAAGGCCCGCGACGCAATCCTCGATCGCCTGGAGAAAATGCGCACCGGCGAGATCTTCTTGCCGCCCGGCCGTAAGCCGTCGGTCGTGCTCCCGCAGTTCAATGGAGGGACCAATTGGGGAGGAGCCGCCTATGATCCGAAAACCGGCATTCTCTACGTTAATACCAGCAATGAGGCGGAGTGGATCTCAATGGAAAAGACCAAGCCCGACCGGGAAATGACGAGGGAAGAGCTTGGAAGGCATCTTTACACCACGGTCTGCAGTGCCTGCCATGGTGGTGAGGAAATGCAGCAGGCAGGATTGCCGACGGCGCCGTCGCTAAAACACGTCGACGAAAGCCTTTCAAAGGCCGATGTCCGGAAGCTCCTTAAAAACGGACGGAAACAGATGCCGTCGTTTGAGCACCTTTCCAAAACGGAAATCGATTCCATCATCGCATTCCTTTACGGAGAAGGAACCAAGAAGGAAGTCCCGACAGACGAGCTTGAAACCATTAGCTCCAAACGCATGCCCTACGTGGCGACCGGACACAACGAATTTCGAGATCCGGAAGGCTTCCCCGCCAATCGGCGCCCATGGGGCACTTTAAATGCCATCGATCTCACCCGCGGTGAGATCTTATGGCAGACGCCTTTAGGGACTTACCCGGCATTGGAGGAAGATGGCTATCCCCCGACCGGGACCTTCAACATGGGCGGACCGCTTGTGACTGCCGGCGGTCTTGTTTTTATCGGGGCGGCTATGGACGAGCGCTTTCACGCTTATGACAAAGAGAGCGGGGAGCTGCTTTGGGAATACCAACTGGAGGCCGGCGGATACGCCACTCCGGCAACGTATGCGATCGATGGCAAGCAATATGTCGTCATTGCCGCCGGTGGCGGGGGAAAGCCCGGCACGAAGCGAGGGGATGCGTATTACGCCTTCAGCTTGCCGAAGTGATGCCATGGAGCCGAAACGTCCGCATTGCGGGGCACCCCAATCTGTATTATTGACGGGATTTATGCGTTATCAATACAATGACGCGGAGCGTAAAAGAGCGAACATACCACTATAATAACAAGAATGATTGGAAGGGAGGAGACAAAGTATGGCGAATAATTTCCCTAAAGTGCACAATGCCGCTTGGCCGGGTGTGGTTGGAAAGGAGCCCGGCACCGAGAATCCGCCGATCGATTTGGATACAATGCTCGACTTTACCGCCAAGGCGGAAGTGGACGGGCAAAAGTTTGACGGAATCGACCTGTTTTTGGCCGATCCCCATGTCTCGATCGACGCGAGTGACGATACACTGAAGGGGTTGTCGGATAAGGTCGGGTCGCTCGGACTGAAGATTGGGTCGGTGGTGGCCCCGGTCTGGCCGCCTGTCGGCGGCGGAGCGGCACTGGACG
>JAHEOI010000356.1 GCA_018610125.1 Verrucomicrobiota bacterium | reverse complement strand
GATGGGATTGGCGGCCTCGGCCGATTCAAACGTGGCAGTCAGGTCTTGTGAAGCGCCCAATGGAAGCAGTAAGAGTGGCCAAGCCCATTGGATCGTTTGCGACGGAAGCAGCCCAAGCATGGCTTGTAGCAAAGCACGATATGGCGAATAAGGCAAGATTGCGGGCGAAAACAGAGCCAATATTCCACTGCTCCTCAAATCGGATAGGGAGATGGTAGGGTGGGGACGTTCTCCTGGACGTCCGTCATGACTTGAGGTAGGAGTTGAGGATGGATCTGTTGGCGACATTGGTCAGGCGGGAGCGGCTTCAAGTCCTCGGCTCTCTCGTGTTTTGTCTGGTGGCCTTCTGCCTCATGGCAGGGAGCCCGGAGATAGTGGACTACCGGAAAGACGGGGACCGCTTTGAAATCGTCGCTTCTCGAGAAGCGGATCGCAGCTATGACCTCGAAGCGTCCACCGACCTGCAAAGCTGGGGACTGTTGCAATCGCGCTATCCTTCCGCGGAAGGGGCCCAATCGAGCATGGCCTTTGCCGATCTGCAGGCGGGTAATCTCAAGCAACGCTTTTACCGGGTGGCGGCCGGGAGCGATCCCAAATCCGAGCGTCCGAATATCCTGTTTATCATGACCGATGATCAAGCGCCTTGGGCCGTCAAGGCGGCCGGCCATCCCCATGCGGTCACCCCGAACATGGACCGAATCTACCGCGAGGGGGCGGTGCTTCCCAATATGTTCACACCGACTCCTGTCTGCAGTCCATCTCGGGCGTCTTTAATGACGAGTCGGTACGGAACGGAGCTTGGGATCACGGATTGGATCCATCCGGGACGGGAGCCGGACCTCGGCTTGCCACCTGAAATGACTGTCTGGCCGGAGGTTTTGGCCAATGCCGGATATGTCAATGGCCTGGTCGGCAAGTGGCATCTGGGGACCCGGGACCGGTTTCATCCAACCACGATGGGCTACGACTACTTCATGGGATTTCGAGGGGGCGGAAACTCCCCTGAGGATCCCAGCTTGGAGAAAAACGGGCAGCGTCGCCAGTTTGATGGGTTTACTCCGGATATTTTGACGGATCACGCAATGGAATTCATCCGCGAGCATCAAAAGGCACCCTGGATGTTGTCGTTGCATTATCGTGCTCCCCATACCCCTTGGTTGCCGGTTCATGACGAGGATTGGGAGCTTTTTAAAGACTTGGATCCGACCATACCGAATCCGCACTATCCCAAGCTGGACATCGATCGCGTCAAGCGTATGACCCGGGAGTATCTGGCGAGTATCAAGAGCGTCGATCGAAATCTCGGAAGGCTTCTAGCGTTCCTCGAGGAGCTTGAGTTGTCGAAAGAGACCGTGATCATCTTCACGAGCGACCATGGATACAACATGGGCCACAATGGAATTTGGCACAAAGGCAATGGGCATTGGGTGCTGACGGAGCCGCCGCCGGCCACTCCAAACATACCGCGCTGGCAGCGACCGAATATGTATGATCGCTCGATCGGCGTTCCCGCGGCCGTGCGTTGGCCCGGTAAGATCGATCCCGATACCGTTGTGAACGAGACACTTACCTTTTTGGATTGGTATCCGACACTATTGGCCTTTGCCGGGGCCGAAGTGCCGTCCGATACCAAGATCCGTGGCCGTAATTTCCTCCCGTTGCTTCTGGGAGAGGATTTGCAATGGGACAATGAGCTATTTGGCCAATATAGCACCCACCACCAGTCCCGGACGCATATGCGAATGTGGCGTACGCGGGAATGGAAGCTGGTGCGTGACTTTAAAAATCCCGAGCGGGATGAGCTCTACCACCTGGCTTCCGATCCGGCAGAGCGGACGAATCTGATCGACTCGGACCGCACTGACGTCAAGAAGGCCATTGAGCGGCTCCATCGGAAGATTGTGCAGCGAATGCGTGACATTGATGATCCCGCGCTGGAGGCGATGAAACGGGCTTACGGTCCGCCGTCGTTGCTCGAGGTTGACGGCCATGTCAGTCGTCGGCAAGCAATCCTGCAGTTTTCAAAGCCGGTCTCGGCCTCGACGGCGGAAGCGCTTGAGCATTACACCATTGAGGGGCTGCCGATCAATCGAGCGGAGTTGCGTCCGGATGGAGAAACGGTCGCCTTGCACACGGAAAGTCAGACGGCCGGAGTCACTTACAACGTCCGAGTGAGCGGTATAGAAGATCGGGAGGGACGTCGAATGGAAGGGAGCGAAGCGGACTCATTCACTGCTTGGGAGATTGTGGATGGGGAACTTCGGATGGAAGTCTATCGCGGGATCGGAGGAACCTCGCTGAACAGCCTGACCGCGCACGAGAGCTTTCCGGAGGCCCCGGACCGCGTCGCTACCGTCTCGGAGGTTGAAGTCCCGACGAACGTTGCCGACCGGTATGGCGCGCGCTTGACCGGTTGGATCACCCCGGAAGAGACTGGTGACTATGTCTTCTATATTTCTTCCGATGACGACGGGGCCTTGTTGCTAAGCCCAAACGAGAATCGCAGTGAGCTGGAGGAGATTGCCCGGGACCCGCATTGGCACCGGCCCAGGGATTGGATGAATCCGGAGCGACGGCGTGCTGTATCGGGGCACTTGGAGAATCAAAGCCGCCCGATTCATTTGGAGGCCGGTCAGGAGTATGCGATTGAAGCGCGGATGAAAGATGGGGGCGGAGGCGACAATATGGCTGTAACGTGGCGTCGATCCAATGAGCCGGCGCCGAGCAAAGGCGATTCTCCCATTGCAGGCAGGTTTCTTTCGACCATTGCCGAGGGGCGTTAGGGCTTACTTCCGGGGGCAAGCAGTAAAGGGTCTGGAACGAATCGGTTGCCATGGAGGCCCTTGCTTTCGATCGGATCACGATTGGCCGGTCCCTCGATCTTGCTCGCCCGACTCCTTACTTTCGATCTGGACGACGTGGAAGCGGCGCTCAAGGATCAGCTCGTCTTGGCAAAGTAGCTCGATATTGTGGAGTCCCGCCTTGGGAAACGTGACATTATTAATCCGAAAGCTTGCTTCAACGACATGGTTCGGTCCGGGGAAGTTGATTGTCCCTTTGGCTTCGAAGACCGTCTTGTCTTCGTTGTCTTCATTCCCACATCGAATTTGCGTCACGACCGGACCGTTGCCATTGGTCATGGCCGTGTAGATCGCAAGCCGCGGATGGAGACACGGGAACTTGCGGGCATTAATACGGTTAAAGATGCTGACGAGCGTTTTCTCGTTGGTTTGAGCATCGGTGATCACTCGATCACAGATGATCAGGGCCACGCCGATCGGTTTTTCGCTTGGCGACATGCGATTGAATTGGCTCCCGTGAATGGCACACTGATTCTTGCGCCCCCTTAGATCCGTTCCCACGTGAATTCGTTATCCACGAGGCGCCAAATCCCGCGGGGATTCTCATCCTTTAGCTCCGGCGGCAACGCGTCATTCGGGAAGTCTTGATAACAGATTGGCCGGACGAAGCGTAAGATCGAGGCCGTGCCGATGGAGGTGAAGTGGCTATGGGTCGTTGCCGGATAGGGGCCGCCATGGTGCATTGCGCCACACACCTCGATCCCGGTCGGGAAACCGTTGAAAATGAGGCGTCCGGCCTTTCGATGGAGGATTTCGACCAGCCGACGGTATTGCTTCAAGTCTTCGGGAGTGCCATGCAACGTGGCGGTCAATTGCCCTGTGAGATTTTCAGCGATTGTTTCCAAATCCTCTTTGGAATCGGCTCGGGTGATAATTGAAGAGGGGCCGAAATACTCTTCATGCAAGCTTGGGGTGTTTAAGAATGTCTTGGCATCGGTCTCGAAGATGTGGCACTCGGCCTGTATGGCTGACGTGTTGTCCTGGGCTTGCGATTCGGCCAGGAGATTGACTTGCGGGGTTTGGGTCAAACGCTCGATCCCGCTGCGAAAGTGTTTCTGGATACCCGAATGCAGCATTGTCGCCGGGGGCGTTTGTTGGGCCGATTCGCGGACGGATTCGGCAAAACGGTCCAGCTCAGGGCTTTTGAGCCCGAAAAGGAGTCCCGGGTTGGTGCAGAATTGTCCGGTTCCCAGGGTGACGGATTGTATGTAACCTTTGGCGATTGTCTCTCGGCGGTCTGTCAGTGCCCCCGGCAATACGAACACGGGATTGGTGCTCCCCATTTCGGCATAGACCGGAATCGGTCGCTCCCGCTCGGCGGCCGCGTCGTAGAGTGCTCTTCCTCCTGACAGCGAGCCTGTAAAAGCGACCGCTTCGGTGGCGGCATGTCGGACGAGGGCCAGCCCGACCTCGTTGGAAGTCCCTTGGAGCATCGAAAAAATCCCGGCGGGTAAGCCGCATTTCGTCACGGCCTCCCG
>JAHEOI010000355.1 GCA_018610125.1 Verrucomicrobiota bacterium | reverse complement strand
CGGGGCAACCGGCTACCGCAGTTGGACGCCGATCAGCCGACCCGGAGCCATGAGCTTCGAAGGGCAGCTCGATCGGCTGGCGGAAGTGGTCGAGGCGATCGACAGCCGGCACGTCCGTGGTTTTGTACGCGCGTTGCCATACGATCCCATGAATCATCTCCACGATGGACCGGTGGAGCGCGTTCTGCAGCCATGGTTGCGCAGGGGTGATGGCCGGTATGACCTTGGCCGCTTCGCTCCTGAGTGGGAAGAGCGGTTGAAGCGGTTCTTGGAAGCTGCACGGAGCGAAGGAATCATCGTTTCGCTGGAGCTCTGGGACGACTGGTCCGTAACGCGAGGGCCTGGCGGTCAATACGATCCCGGACCCAGTGCGGCTTGGAACGCCCACCCATTTAATCCGGAGAACAACAGCAACTACGGTTCCGACGTTCTTCCGACGACAACCGATGTTTGCGATGCTCCGTTTTATAGTAGCGTGCCGGCGCGCAAGAACATTCAAGAGGTCCTCGGGCTTCAGCAGTTATACGTCGATAAGGTCCTGGAGATTGCCGGCGATTATCCGAACGTCTACATTAATATATCGAACGAAAGTCGAGCCCATTTGGAATGGAGCCGATTCTGGGTCGAATACGCCCGCGCCCGTGTTCCCGGTGGAATGATGATTGGAGAGATGCCGTCGACGCGTAGAAAGGATGATTGCGGTCAATGTGATCCGGAATTGAATCCGGAGACCCTGGCCACCGATCCCCGATACGATTTCTTCAAATCTCTTCGGGAAAGTGGGCGATCAAATGGCTTAATCCGGCGACCGGTAAGAACATCGGCCAGTCTGCTCGCAAAGTAGGGGAATGGCCGTGGGTCATGGAGGTTCCTGAAACCTCGAACCACCGGATATTATACCTCCGGCGCCGATCCTAGTGAAGCGCTCCCTCAAACCGACAACGAGGTTCTCGGACTGCCCCACGTCCCATGAGCGAGCATGCGGATTAAAGATTGATCCGCGCTTCCGCGCTTTGGGCGATAGAGAAAGATATTGACATGGAGCGGCTGTCTGTATCGAATGGGAGACTTCATCAGATTTATGAACAAAGTTGCCCGCAGTATCAAGTGTGAAGGGCTCTTGGCCCTTTGTGTCATCGGCGTCGTTACTGCTCCGGCAGCGCTGGCCGAAGTCGATTTTACGAGCGAGGTCTATCCGATCCTCGAGGAGAATTGCTTCGAGTGCCATGGTCCCGACCGGCAAAAGGGGAAGATGCGGCTTGATATCCCGGCGGGTCTCTCGCGAGCCATCCGGGATGAGGTGATCGTTCCCGGCAACCCCGACAAGAGTGAGCTGGTTGAACGGATCTCACTCCCCAAGGACGACGATGATGTGATGCCACCCGAAGATGAAGGCGATCCCCTTTCGGACAAGCAGGTTGCTCTCGTCAGACAATGGATTGCCGAGGGGGCTCGATGGACTCAGCCCGAAGGCATCCCCGTGGGGGAGAGCGCGTCTGGTGGCAACGAGAATGACGAGATCGATTATCGTCGGGATGTTCGTCCGATTTTGGACAAGCTGACGGATGACGAGCGCTCACTGATTGTCCGATGGGCCAAACAGGGAGGGCCGATTCCGACTGAGATTGCGGCATCATCGCGTCGGGATCCCGGGTATGGCCGCCTCTACAACGGCCTTCAACTGCTTTACGACTTCGAGTCCTCGAAGGGAGACGTGATCAAGGACCGGGTCGGCAAAGTCGATCTCGAGATCGAGGAAACAGGTGAGGTCCGGCGCGGCGAGGGGGTTTTGGAGATCCGAGGCGACACCCAGCTCCGATCGGATGACGCGGCCACTTTGTTAATCGACGCCATCCAATTATCGCGGGAAATCACGCTCGAGGCCTGGATTACGCCCGCCAACACCGAGCAAGAGGGCCCGGCCCGGATCCTGACCCTTTCCCAAGACAGCGGTTCCCGGAATTTTACGGTGGGCCAGGATGGCGATCGCTTTGATGTCCGCTTCCGAACGACGAGCACCAGTCAGAACGGCCTCCCGTCCGTCAGCACCCCGGCCAATCGTGTCAATTCCGAGCTGACTCATCTGGTCTACACTCGGGATCGCAGCGGCAGGGCGCGTATCTACGTCAACGGGCAGCTTAACCAGGACCGGCAGGTGACCGGTGAAGTCTCCAATTGGGACCGGTCGTTTCGACTGGCATTGGCCAATGAATTCGATGCCAATCGCTCTTGGAAGGGGATCTATCACCTCGTCGCGATTTACAATCGCGACCTGCTCCCGCAGGAAGTGTCGCAGAATTTTCGAGCCGGTCCGGACCCGGAAATCGCGCCTTCCTTGGCGGGTCAGGGTGGCACCGCAGGCCAAGCGCTGTTTCATACCGAGATCGCCCCGCTCTTTGTCGAGCGGTGCATGGAGTGTCATGACACGGCGAACCAAAAAGGCGAGCTTGACTTGTCGAAGCGGGTGACCGCTTTCAAGGGAGGTGAGAGCGGCAAGGTCATTAAGCCGGGGAATGCCGCCGGCAGCCTTCTCTGGAAACTGGTCAAGGACGATGAGATGCCGGATGATCGGGAGCCGTTGGCGCCCGAAGAAAAGGAGGCGCTCAAGCAATGGATCAATGACGGGGCGGTGTGGCCGGTTGAGGAGATCGATGCGTTGGCCTACTCACGTGGAGAGACTGCGGGCGATACTCCGCTCCGGCGTCTGACCCTCCCCGAGTACATTGAAACCGTCCGCAGCACTTTTGGGGTGAATATCGGCAAGAAAGCGCGTGATCTCCTTCCCGGGGATGTTCGAGCCGATGGCTTCAATAATACCGCTTACAATCTCAATGTCGATCTCGAACACGTCGAGGCCTATCGGAAACTGGCGCAACTCATCGTCGATCGGATGGATGTGGCTGAATTTGCCTCCAAGTATGTTGACTGCGAAAGGCTCACCGATGATTGCATGCGGGAGATGGTGGCGAAAATGGGCAAATGGATCCGGCGGGGTCCTCTGAATGATCATGAGGTGACCGTCTTCCGCGGTATTGCCAGCAGCGTTGCCAGCGCCGGCGGCAGCTTCGAAGAGGCGGTCAAATACACCATCCAAGCGATGCTCCAATCGCCGGGTTTCCTCTATCGCATCGAGCACCAGAAGGGCGATGGCACCCGTTGGCCGGTAAGCGGCTATGAGCTGG
>JAHEOI010000354.1 GCA_018610125.1 Verrucomicrobiota bacterium | reverse complement strand
GAAAGCGGCGGACCAACGGACGGCGGCGGCGGTTGCCGATCGATTGCCGCGGATCACTTTGTCGGCGAGTCTCTTCTCGCAAGAGGAGAGTGTCTCCTCGTTGCTCGACGAGGTCCTCTGGAATGCCGTGGGAAGCATCTCACAACCGATCTTTGAAGGGGGGCGACGGGCGGCCGAAGTGGCGCGGACAAAGGCCGCGGCTGAAGAGCGACTCTACCGTTATGCCCAGACACTGGTGACCGCCGTCCGTGAGGTAAAGGATGCATTGGTGCGGTCGGCCCGCCAAGAAGAATTCATCAAGAGTCTTCGAAAGCAACGAAAGTCTGCCAAGCGGGTGCTGCGATTGGCACGCCAACGCTATCAACAGGGTGATGTCGACTATCTAAGGGTGCTTACGGCGCAACAAAGTCTCTACGAGATCCAATTGAGCCTTTTAGAGGCTAAGCGACAGCAATTCTCGAACCGGATCCAGTTATGCCGGGCGGTGGGCGGTCAATGGCCCGCATCGCTGGAACCGACTTCATTAGCGGAAACTGAGTCATGAAAGATCGTTCGCGTTACCTCGTTCAATATGGGGTGCCTGGTTTTATCTTGATCGCGGCGGTTATCGCTGCCGCAATCTTGATCGAGACAAGGCCGGAGCCAAAGCGTGCCCAAGCCACCCAGCGGGGAGTCTTGGTCGAGACCATCGAAGTTCAAGAGGAGTCACACCAACTCAATGTGAGGGCTCAAGGGACGGTGATTCCAGCCAGGGAAGTCGTGGTTCGTCCTCAGGTCTCCGGCAAAGTTGTGGCGCTGCATGAGGAGCTCCGTCCGGGAGGGTTGATCAATTCGGGGGAAAGGCTGTTTCAAATCGAGCGGGCTGATTTCGAGATTGCCGTTCGCGAGCGGAAGACAGCACTGGAGGAGGCAAAAGCCAAGCTTGCCCTGGAAAAAGGTCGCCAGAAAGTGGCGCATCGGGAATGGGAGCTTTATCGGGATCAGCTCTCGGGGATGAGCTCCAATTCAAGTCTGGCACTCCGAGAACCGCAACTCCAATCGGCCCGAGCCGCTGTGGAGGCGGCGAAGGCACGGTTGAAGCGGTCCCGGCTCGATCTCGATAGAACGACTGTCAAAGCGCCGTTTGAGGCGTTTGTGCAAAAAGAGTCGGTCGATCTTGGGCAAATTGTCGATCCACAGTCCGGGGCGGTGACATTGATTGGCACAGACGCCTTTTGGGTCCGGGCCTCTATCCCGGTCGACAAGCTCGGTTATGTCAAAGTCCGTGGGTTGAATGCCGCGGAGGGATCCAATGCCGTTATCCGTTATGACCGAGGGGAGGGGACTTCGACGTGGCAAGGGGAGGTGATCGAGCTTCTGACAGATCTCGACTCGGCAGGTCGGATGGCGCGCTTGCTCATCGAGGTCCCCGACCCGTTTGGGCTGGAGGCGGCATCCGATAATCCGGAACCGGAGATGGAAAACGGAGCCCACGTCGGTGCTCATGTGCCCAAGGGCCCGCTTTTGGTTGACAGCTATGTGGCTGTCGAAGTTCGCGGAGAAAGACAAGAGCAATTGATCGAGCTGCCAAGAAAGGCCGTTCGCAATGGCGATGAAGCGTTTGTTTATACCGCCGAGGAGCGACTCGATATCCGCGAGCTTGAAATTCGCTGGCGACGTGAGGAAACGGTCCTGGTGGCCACTGGTCTTGAGGGGGGAGAGCAAGTGGTGACGACGCGAATTGCCACGCCGATCCGAGGGATGAAATTGCGTCGTCCGAAAGCCTTCGGCGCGGGCGAGTCGGGAGGCACCAAGGTGGGGAAAGGGGACGAGGATGGCTGAGAGTAACACCGCACCCACAGGTGAGGGCAGGCCATGGAAGCGAGGCCCCTTGGCTTGGATGGCCGAAAATTCGGTTGCCGCCAACCTGGTCATGATTGTCTTGATATTTGGCGGCTTGGTGATGCTCCCCGGGGTCAAGCAGGAGGTCTTCCCCGAGGTCGACCTGGATACGGTCAGTGTGAATGTCCCTTATCCCGGAGCGACGCCGGCGGAAGTCGAGCACGGCGTCGTGCTGGCAGTCGAGGAGGCGATACAAGGGATCGACGGGGTCGAAGAGATTCGCTCGGTAGCGAGCGAAGGTCAAGCGCGGATCACGGCGGAGCTTTTTCTGGGGACCGACAAGGACCGTGCCCTCAACGATATCAAGAACGCGGTCGATCGAATCACTTCGTTCCCGGAGGATGTCGAGCGCCCGGTCTTCAGCGTCGGGAGCAACCGCCGCGAAGTCATTTCGGTGATCATTTATGGGGATCACGACCGAAAATCGCTGAAACAGATGGCGGAGCAAGCGCGCTCGGAGCTGTTGACCGACGAGCGGATTACGATGGTCCAGATCGAGGGGCTCCCGCCGCCGGAGATCAGCATCGAGATCCCACAAGCCAACTTGCGCCGTTACGGCTTGACGATCGATGAAATTTCGCGCGTCGTTAACCGGTCCACGGTGGAAATTCCGAGCGGCAGTGTGGATACGCCGAAAGGGGAGGTTTTGCTTCGGACCACCGAGCGCCGGGATGAGGGAGAAGAGTTTCGCAATCTGCCCGTCATTAGCCGTCCGGACGGGGCCGAGGTTCCCTTGCGGAAGCTTGGCCATGTTGTTGATGGATTCCGGGATGTCGACCGGGAGGCTTACTTCAACGGGCGGAATGCCGTGCGGCTCCGGGTCTTTCGGCTTGGCGAGCAGACGCCGCTGGATGTCTCGGACGCGGTTCACCAGTTTGTGGAAGCGCAGCGCCAGGAATGGCCCTCCGAGGTGAAGCTGGCAATTTGGAACGATTTCTCGGAGATCTACAATCAGCGCGTCGGACTCCTTCTCAAGAATGGTTTTTTGGGACTGCTTCTGGTCTTGGCCATTCTCGGGAGCTTCCTTCACTTACGGTTGGCCTTTTGGGTGGCCATGGGCATCGCGATTTCATTTGTCGGGGTCTTTTTATTTGTCCCGGCCCTTGGGGTCTCGATCAATATGATCTCGCTGTTTGCCTTCCTGTTGGCCATCGGAATCGTCGTTGACGACGCCATCGTTGTCGGTGAGGCGATCCACAAGCACCGAAGCGACGGTAAGCCGCCACTCCGATCGGCCATCGACGGCGTTCGAGAGGTGGCCACGCCGGTGGTGTTTTCCGTGCTGACGACGGTCATTGCCTTTACCCCGATGTTGTTTGTTCCGGGTGTCACCGGAAAGTTCTTTCTCAATATCCCGCTGATCGTCATCCCGATCCTTCTGTTGTCGCTGATCGAGTCGTTCTTTGTCCTGCCGGCGCATTTGGCCCATCACGGGGATACGACAACGACGAACCGGATTGCGATGTGGGTGAACAATAGGCAGGAGCGGTTCTCGGCGATGATCCAGCGCTTTATCGAAAGACAATACGCCCCCTTTGCAAGGTCGCTCTTGGCCCACCGTTACATTACCTTGACTCTCGCTTTGGCGTTGCTGGTTCTGACCGCTGGGTTCGTGGCCGGCGGGCGAATCGGATTCAATTTTCTGCCGAAGATCGAAGGGGATATCGTGCGGGCCAGTGCCGAGCTCCCGTTCGGTGCTCCGGCCGACGAGACACGGGCGGTGATGCGGAAGCTCGTCAAGGAAGGACGCGATATCCTCGGCGAGTATGGCGGGGAGAGGCATGTGGACCGTGGGATTCTGGCCCAGTTGGGAGAGCTGGGCGCCGGCGAAGTGAATGCCCGGGGTGGTCGAAATGCGACCGGCAGCCATTTGGCTTCCGTGGCGATCTCTTTGGTGCCGCCAAGCGAGCGTGATTTCGGTGCGTCGGAATTCGCCAAGAAATGGCGGCAACGAGTCGGGGAGCTGCCGGGAGTGGAACGCCTCTCTTTCAGCTTTAACCTCGGGGTGCAGGCCGGCGCAAAGGTCGCCATTGAATTGTCTCATCGTGATAGGAAGAAGCTGCATGCGGCCGCCTCGCAGCTTGCGGAGACCTTGGGCACTTACGATGGCGTCTTCGATATCGATGACGGCTTCCAGAGAGGGAAAGAGCAGCTCGACTTGCAGCTCAAGCCGGCCGGCCGGAGTCTTGGACTCACCGAGCAGGGGCTGGCTCGTCAGGTACGTGGCGCCTTCTTTGGCTCGGAAGCCGAGCGGCAACAGCGCGGACGCGACGAGCTTCGGATCTACGTTCGCCGGCCGGAAAAAGAGCGAAACTCCGAGTATTTTGTCGAAAATCTGATCATTCAAACCCCTGGGGGTGGTGAAATGCCGTTGCGCCAAGCGGCGGTCGTCCAGCGTGAGAGCTCATTCACCCAGATTGAGCGGGAGCAAGGACGTCGAATGGTCGACGTTACGGCGGATGTCAATCCGGAAGTCATCACCGGCGGCGAGGTAACCGGCAATGTGGTCGAAGAAGTCCTGCCGCAGCTCATGAAGGATTTTCCCGGACTGAGCTATGAGCTTTCCGGTGAACAGCAGCAGCAGGCCGAGGCGATGAGCTCGTTGCGACGAGGATTGGTCCTCGCCGTGTTCGCAATCTTTGCGATCATTGCGGTCTCTTTCGGGAGCTATTTGCAACCGTTATTGATCATGGCAGCGATCCCGTTCGGCATCGTCGGGGCCATTGCCGGGCACTTTATCATGGGCTACAACCTCAGCTTTATCAGCGTTTTTGGCATGGTTGCCTTGTCCGGGGTGGTGGTCAATGACTCGCTGGTGCTGATCACAGTGATCAACGAGCATTATAGAAACGGTGAGCCGCTGCTTGTCTCGATTACCCAGGGATGCGTGCGCCGTTTTCGCCCCATCCTGTTGACCTCGTTGACCACGTTCTTCGGCTTGTTGCCGATGATCTTCGAAACGTCTGTACAGGCGCGTTTTCTCATCCCCATGGCCATCAGCCTTGGATTTGGTGTGCTCTTCGTCACCGTGATCACCTTGATCATTGTTCCTGCCGCCTATGCCGTTATGGAAGACCTTCGGGGGCTTGTGTCGAAACCGCGCGAGAAACCGCAAACGGCACCACATTGAAGAAGAGAGGGGGTTGTTGACCGGGTGGGCATGGGTGGCGTAACTTCAATCGGATCTCATGAAAATTCTTTGGAAATTCTTAGCGATTCTGATTGTTCTGGGCGTTGCGGGGCTCGTCGTTGTGGAGTTTTTTCCCGGCTTAAGAGAGCAGGGGAAACAGCTCTACCGGAAATATGGCGGGTGGAATCAAGAGGCGCGCCAGGCTGACCCGGTCGGTTTCATCGAATATGCCATCGATGAGCTGGAGAAGGACCTCACGACGCTTCAGGAAACCCGGACTCGATTGGGCAACGTGCTCCACGATCTTGAGAAAAAACAGCGTCGCACCCAGAAGCGGCGTGACAATGCGGAGCAATTGGCCGAGCAATTCCGTGCCGCTTATCAGCGAGCGGAAGAAGGGGGTGGCTATCCCGTCAAGGTCTCCGGTCAAGCCTATGATCGCAATCAGCTTAAGGATCAGGTGAGGCTGATTCTGCTGCAACGAGAGCAATATAGCCGGCTTTTGAAGGAGTTGGAAAAAGCCAAAAGCCGAGCCACCGACCGTCGCCGGCATTTGGGGCTGCGGATTTCGAAGACCAAGGCATCTCTTTCCACGCTCCCAGCCCAACGCGAGGTGGCCCGTCTCAAGGAGATCTCGGATCATACGGAGTCGCTGCTCAATCAAGTGGATAGTGTGATGACTTCGAATGAAGAGGTGTTGGAGCATTCGCCGGTAAGGACGGTTGAGGAGCTGACGGCGGCCGAGAAGAATGGCGATAGTGAGGGGATGTCGGGAAGCGAGCGGACGGTGGACGTCGAGGCGTTCTTGAAGGAGGGATCATGAGCGGCATGACGTGGGCATTGTTGGCGGCCGGGGTTTTCTTGGTTGCGTATGCGGTGATTCTGATCTCTCGACAGAAGCAAGGAAAGGGTGGCGGAAAGGGATTGGGAGTCGGTTTTGCGCTCGTGGCCGCGCTTGTTTGGGGAATGGCATTGGGGCGTCTGCTCGAGGACTTTTGGACGGGCATGCGATTGGGGGCATTCGCCGGCTTGGTCCTTCCGGCAATCGGTGTGCTGTTGCAGCCGGAGCGTCGTGGTGTGGTCCCGGCTTTGGTGCTCTTGATCCTGGGGGTCGTCATGGGAGCACCGGTGTTAAGCCGATTGGGCGATCGGATCTTGCCATCCGAAGCCGAAAGCAAGACGGCTCGAATCGAACAGGTCTTAAACGACCTTGAGGAGCGGATCGAACAAGGGGAAGCGGAATTAAAGCGTCTCCAGAAGGATCGCGAAGAAACCGTCCAGGCGCTCCGATCGTTTGGATACGATCGCTTTGAGAACGTGGAAACCGATTCCGCGGCCTTTTTGCGTTTGAAGGAGCTGATGGAGATTAAGCGCCTTCAAAAGGCGTTGCGAGGGCGTTTGGAGACCTTCAGGAAGAAACGGCAGCAGCTTTCGGTAGCCTTGCGTCGAGCGCGCCGTCTGGCCGATGCCGAGTCGGCAGCGGGTGACGATCTGCTCGAGATTGACGTGGAGAGCATTGTTCAGGAGATCAAAACCACCGCTCGGCGATCACAGGCCAAGACCGTTGAGGAGCACATGGAGCGCGACGCGTTGCGGGATCTCTTTGACAAGGCATTGTAGTGTCGGCTTGGCCTCGGGGCCTCGTGTCTCATTATGATCAATCGCCCCTGTGTCATTGCTCATCGCGGTTATAGTCAGATAGCCCCTGAAAACACGGTGCCGGCTTTTAAGGCTGCCGCAAGAGCGGGCGCGGACTTGGTAGAGCTGGATTACCGGCATTCGTGTGACGGGGTGCCGGTGGCGATCCATGATGCTACGCTGGATAGGACCACGAACGCCGGCGCGAAATGGGGAAGCACGGGGATTGCCGTTGGCAAAACGTCGTTGGAAAGGCTCCGAGACCTTGACGCCGGGAGCTGGTTTGATCCGCTTTATTCAAATACCGGGGTGCCGACCCTTACGAGCGCCCTTGAGGTCATCCGAGGAGAATCGGTGGCGCTGATCGAACAGAAATCAGGGGATGCGGCGACCCTGGTCAAGCTCTTGAATCAAGCAAACCTCGCGACGGAAGTGATGGTCCAATCCTTCGATTGGGATTTCCTCAAGCGAGTGAATGAGCTGAATCCAGGGATTGCTTTGGGGGCTCTTGGCCCTCCGAGTCGCTTTGATGGCGATCCTTTGCCTCCGGAGGAACGCAGGTTGAGCTGCCGTTTCCTGGATGCACTTCCGGAGATTGGCTGTCGGGTCGTTGTCTGGAGCCAAGATGTTGATGAGGAGGCGATTGAAGCGGCCCGTCAACGCAGCGTCAAAGTCTGGGTTTACACGATCAATCGGCCGAGCGCGGCTGTTTACTGGTTAGCGTGCGGGGTCGACGGGCTAATTACCGACAATCCCGCCCGGATCTGGAAGGCGATAGCCCTTCGGCATTTCAAGTAATTTGAACTTCTTTTGCTTGCCATCCAAGCTAAGAAGCGATAAACAAGGTAGCAAACCAAATTTCAGAGGAGAATTGAGGAGATTGGTGGGTGGCATGGCGACATCTGCTAACGTAGAGCCAAAGAGGAGCTCATCCGGCCGTAAGCGGTCGCGGTTCTTGCGAACGATGAGCAAGCGGACGAAAAAGCGAGTCTGGAAGCATCTCGTCTGGTCCATACTCGTCGGGGGATTGGTGGCGCTAAGCATGGCGGCGGTGCTCTATCTTCTGAATCGCTAGATAAGATGAACGAAGTGAAGGTAGTGGCAAAGCAAACGGGTATCGTCCTGGTGCTCTCGGTCGGCTTCGCGGTGGCCGCCAATTCGATTTCTCCGGTTGGGCTATCGTTGACCCGCGACTATTTCCCGACCGCTGACACAGCGAGCGAAACGAAAACCTCGGGGGCGCATGAGGGGTCGTCCGAGGACGCAGGCTCGTCGAAGGATGGGGTTGTGGAGCGACTTAAGGCGAACGGCTTGCAGGCGATCTCGCATGATCGGGTGGTTCAATTCTTCGGGGGGAAACAGCATCGAAACGGTAAGGTCGTTTTTATCGACGCTCGCGGGAAGTCGAAATACCGGCAGGGACATATCCCCGGGGCTTATCCCTTTAGCCATTATCGGATAGAGGCTTACCTGGGAACGGTTCTCCCGGTTTGCGAAAAGGCGGAAACGATTATTGTCTATTGTCAAGGTGCCGATTGCCAAGATAGTGAAATGGCAGCCATGGGACTGCGCGACTTGGGGGTTCCCGCTGAGAAGATCCATGTCTATATCGGTGGTATCACCGCCTGGCGCGCGGCGAGCATGCCGATCGTGACAGGCGAGCGCAATCCCGATGAAACACTGCCGTCACGTGGGAAGGACGATGCCCGAAGGACGATGCCCGAAGGACGATGACCTGAGAAGGGGTGATGCTTCCGGGTCTTTGCGTCGCGGGTAGGGCGGCGATGTCGACAGTCTTTTTGAGGGGACCCTTGAGTGAGAAACTATTCCACAGAAGCAAGCAATCAGTCTAAAGATGGGACAGATCGACCAAGAAGGCAGACGGAAAACCACACTTTGTGAGTGGCGACGGCCAATGGGTTGGCTTGATTGGCTGCGTGTTTTGCTTCGGCTCGGGTTGGGCGGTATTTTTCTCTATTTAGGCGTTCAAAAGGCGATCGATCCCGTCGCATTTCTTAAAGTCCTTCGTGAGTATGACCTGACAGCGAAGCCTTGGCTTCTCAACGGGGTGGCGGCATTTCTCCCGTGGGTGGAGGTGTTTTGTGGATTATTACTCATTGCGGGAATTGGCGTTCGCGGGACATCGGCGTTACTGGCAATCTTGCTCTTGGCGTTTTCAGTGATCGTGACCGACCGGGCCCTGGCAGTTTATGAGACTCAATCACTGGCCTTCTGCGCCATTCAATTCGATTGCGGATGCGGAAGCGGAGCAGTGCACGTTTGTCGTAAGCTGGCCGAGAACGCGGCGCTCTCGGTCGTGGCCATCGGTTTGACCGTCACCCGACCTCGTAATCCATAAACCCAACCGATTGTTGCTCAAAAGGTGGCTGGTATTTTTTCCTTGTCTCGTGCCGAGCGGTTCGGTATTCTGGCAGCGCAATTAGCGGTCAGATTAAAACAACAAGACCCGCCATTGGCCTAGCCTGAGGAGTAAGCAAGCGATCAGCTAGGTCGAGCGTTGTCCTAGGGAACCAAGGGAACCAGCTTGATCCAGGATTGAGGGACCCCAATGTCCCCTGTGATTTTGCGGTCCTGCTGCCTAGGTGAAGTCAAATACAGCAGTTAAGTAGCTGCATCAGAAAAAACTAAAGGTTAACATGAAACGAAACGAGCCCGATAAATGGAAATTTAAGACCGCGCTGAATAGTAAAGCGGTCGCTCTGCCTAAGAAAATTTCCTACATTTGTTTAGGAATTCTTATGAGCTGCGGCGCCTTACTGAACACGGCGCAAGCGCAAGACCCGCCCGGATGTCGGGGAAGCGGATTGGGCATTGCCCTGTTTGCCTCCACTGAGGTGGCGCATGTCGGTGACACGGTGACCTACAGCGCCAGCGTTTTTAACGAGGAATTCCCAGCCTGTCGGGTTACCGACATTAAGGCCTCCATCACGACCCCGGATGGGCAGGAGCATGAGATTGAGTTGAATCGGACCAACCTCGACCCGGGTCAAAGCGACTTCTACGAAGACGTCGTGAGCTACAAGATCCGAGAGCAGGATCTCGTGGAAGGGGAAGCAGGAAAACAGAGCTTTGCCTCGGCGACCGCGGAAACGGACGGGGTGATTCAGCAGAACGAGACCCCGAGCCGCGGTAGCGCTCAACAGCAAGTCAATACCATCGTGCGGCGGCCTTGCATCGATGTGACTCTCGAATGTGTTCCGGGCGAGGGTGAATCGGCTCAAATTGAGTTCAGTGGGACCGTGACGAATTGCGGTGACGCCCCGTTAGTGGAAGTCGCGGTCAACCATAACGTGGGTGGTGTCGAGACGACACTTTTCGAATCAATCAGCTTGGATGTGGGTGAATCAAGGGAGTTTACCGGAAGTTATACCCCGACTCAGCCGTGCGAGCCATCGACCTCCGAGGTCGTCGCAACCGGCCGGGACACCCTCCCGACTCCCGAATCGGTGAGTGCTTCTGCCCAAGCAACGTGTGAGCTGACGCTCAATCCGAACATCGACGTTGAGGTTCAATGTCCGACTTCACCCGCGGCGCCGGGACAGGACCTCGTTTACACCGGGACGGTGCGCAATACCGGCAATGTTACCCTGAACGGCGTCCAAGTCGTCAGTAACAAGCCCTCCAGTGGGACCGTTGTCTTGGATCTCGATTCGCTGGCTCCGGGTGCGACCGCCAACTTTAACGGCACGATCACAGTGGGTCAAAATTGTGAAGTCAGTACTCGAGTCGATGCCAGCGCCCAGAGCGTCTGTGGCACCGATGTCCAGGCCAGCTCCTCGGTCAATTGCCCGATTACAACCGCGCCTTCGATCCAAGTGACAAAGAGTTGCCCCGACGAAATCGTTGCCGGTGAGGAGCTCACCTTCCAAGGCACCGTCGAGAACACAGGCAACATCACCCTCCGTAATGTTCGGGTCTCCAGCGATTTCCCGCAGGATGGTGACCGCGTGCTTGATATCGGGCGACTCGAGCCGGGTGAGGTCTTCGAATTTTCGCAGCGTGAGACCGCTCCGGCGGACGTTTGCGAGGTGAGCGATACGACGACAGCGACCGGCATCGATATCTGCACCGATGAGGAGGTCAGCGACTCGACTGATACGAGCTGCTTGGTGGATATCAACCCTGCGATCGAGGTGACCCAAAGCTGTCCGGACAGTCCAGCGGCTGCCGGAGAGCCTGTCAATTTCTCCGGTACGGTTCGAAACACGGGGGATGTGACGCTTCAGAATGTGACGGTCGTCTCGGAGCAACCGAGTCCGCAATCGGAAGTGATCTCGGTCGAATCGCTCGCTCCGGGTGAGTCTCGAAGCTTCAGTGGCAGCTTCCCGGCCCCGAGCGATGCCTGCACTGTGGAGAGCTTAGTGACCGCCCAAGGGACTTCGGTCTGCGGCGATCGCAACGTTTTCGACGAAGCGAGCAGTGAGTGCACGTTGCAGACCAATCCCAACATCGAGGTGAATGCGCAATGTCCGGACGAGCCCGTCTTGCCGGGACACGAGCTCAACATCACAGGGACTGTCAGCAATACCGGCGACGTGACCCTGAATGGCGTGACGGTTGTCCGCCAATTCGCCGGGGAAACGACCGAAGTTTCCGGGCCCAGCGAGCTGGCTCCGGGACAAAGCGCATCGTTTAGTGCAACGGTCATCGCTCCCGAAGGGATCAACGCATGCACGGTAACGACCCAATTCGAGGCCAGCGGGAATGATGCTTGCAGTGATGCCACAGTCACCGCGACGACTTCCGCGGAGTGCCCGCTATTGACACGGCCCAGCATCCAAGTGACCAGCCAATGCCCGGAAAATGCGGTCGAGCAAGGCTCGAACCTCAATTACACGGGAACGGTTAAGAACACAGGGAACATCACCTTGGAAGAGGTTGTCGTATTCAGCGAGCGACCGGAGGAAGGCACGCAAGTGGCCAATGTCGGTACGCTTGAGCCGGGTGAGTCGGCTGACTTCTCCGGAAGTTATCCTGTCCCGACCGATTGCTGCGAAGTCGAAAACACCCTTCGCGGTGAAGGCGTCGATGTCTGCACGGGCGAGACCGTTGAGGATAGCTCGACCACACGTTGCCCGGTCCTGTTTGAGCCCGAGCTTGACATCACGAAGGAGTGTCCGGACGACGCGGTGGCGCCGGGTGAGACTTTGACCTATAGCGGTACTGTCGAGAATACCGGCAACATCACCCTCCAGGGCGTTGTTGTTTACAGCGACGTTCCGGGACGAGATTCGCCCTTCGTCGGGCCGATCAACCTCGCTCCGGGCGAAACGATCAGCTACATGGGAAGCTACACCGTGCCGACAGGGTTCTGCGGTGCCGACACCGTGACCGTTGAAGGCGCGAGTCTTTGCGGTGACAAGACGGCGCAAGACAGTGTGACTTCGACTTGCCCCGTGGACACGACCCCGAAGCTCACGGTCAATAATAATTGTCCGACCGGACCGCTGGTAAGCGGTGAGGATGCGACGTTTACGGGATCGCTCGTGAACGACGGGGACGTGACCTTGACCGACGTGGTGGTTTCCAACACGTTCGTTGTAAAAGACGGAGAGCCGAGTGAGGAAGCAGAAGTCTTCGGGCCTGTCAGTCTCGAGCCGGGTGAAACGGTGTCATTTGATTACACGATCACGGTTCCGAACGAAGAAAACTGCTGTGAGCTGGTGAACACGCTCAACGCCTCCGGTGGGACGGCGTGCGGCGAGACGATCTCGAGCAGCTCAACCGCGGTTTGTCCGCTGTCCACCGATCCCGGCATCAGCGTCACGGTCGAATGCCCCTCGGAGGACTTGGGGGTCGGCGATTGGGTCGAATTTTT
>JAHEOI010000353.1 GCA_018610125.1 Verrucomicrobiota bacterium | reverse complement strand
GGGAAGCTTTCTTCCATCGGCGGAGACCGGCTTCCGTTCCGAACCGGATTGCAGTACAACCGCGTCCGCTGTCGTTGGCTTGGCATCGCCGGCACGAACCAGTACCGCGCTCGTCGCTCGCCAATCCCACTCGCCGACATATTTCAATCCACTCCACAACGGTTCGCCGGAATCGGGCTCTCGACCATTCGCCAACCGGGTTTGGTCCACCTTGGCCAGCTCGACCTGATCGGTCCGAGTCTTTGGATCTCCATCTCGATCGACCAAGAAGAGCGCGTTTTCGGTATGGCTTGGATGGACTCCCCAGGAGACCCAAACATGCGCTCTGCCTTGCAAACGGGGAGTGTACCGAATCAGGTCAGTGCCCTGTTCCTGTTGCCAGTAAGAATATTCGCCACCGCTGATGTTCGGCAATCGCCCAAGACTCCCCCGATCTCCTCGCTGCCCCCTTCCTTCGCCGGCGGCGTTTGTTCCCCTTCCCTTGATCGGCTTCAAAGCCATGGCGTTCGGCTCGGATGCCTCCTCCGATCTTTCATTCTCTTGAATGATCATTGTCTCGGCAACCGACACCAGCGGTTCAAACGAACGAAGCTGCTCCCTTAACTGCCGAATACGCTCCTCCAGCGCTTTGCCCCGTTCCTCCCGTTCCTGTGAGCTCCGAGATCTTATCGGCCTCGCCCCATGTTGGACGCCGGCTACCACCGCTTGCAATGAATAGTAATCCTTTTGCGAGATGGGATCGAACTTATGATCGTGACATCGGGCACACCCGGTAGTAAGCCCCAAGAACGCGGTCCCGATTCGACTCACCATATCGTCCAGGTCATTCTGACGTTGTTGCGCCGTCAGCTTCGGGTCGGGACTTTTTACCTGATCATGAGGACCGGCCACCAGAAATCCGGTCGCGGCCCCTTCGCCATTCGTATCCCCGGCGATCTGCGAGAAAACGAAATCGTCGTACGGCTTATCTTGGTTTAAGGCCCGGATCACCCAATCGCGATAGCGGTAGGCGTTGGGACGCGGCTGGTTCATCTCGTAGCCATGGCTGTCTGCGTAGCCGACGACATCGAGCCAATGCCGAGCCCACCGCTCACCGTACCGCGGGCTCGCCAAGACTTCCTCGACCGCTCTTTCCCAAGCCAACCTGCCATCATCGTCGACAAACGTCTCCACCTGTCGGGGTGTGGGTACAAGCCCATGCATATCGAGATACAGCCTGCGGATTCGAGCTCGCCCATCTGCCCTTTCCGAAGGCTCCAAGCCGGCCTCCTTCAAGCCCTCCAAGATGAAGCCGTCGATCGGGTTCTCAACCCATGAATGGTCGGCATGCGGCACCTTGGGCGATGCCACCGGCTGGAGCGACCAATGCTCCTTTGATGACTGTTCCGTGTCAGAGCCCGACTCTGCCAAGCCCCACCCCGGACTTAAGGCGAGAATCGTCATTCCCACCGCAGCCCATTGCGGTTTCCTCGACACCATACCTCTTTCACTTCCCATAAAGCAACTTCACGCGTTATTGCCATCCCGGCCCAATGTATCAACTCGTTCCACGACTTTTACTTTGAGCCCCCGCCCCCTCGGCGGAGACGTCAGCGTCACCACGACCAGGGAACAAAAGCAGGACAAGGGTCTTGTTCTTTGCATAAATTCCTGCACAATAAAGAGGAGCGAATTAAGCGGCTGGCAGCCGCTTCTACTTTGCTTATCCGTGCAGAAACTTTTGCAACCATTAATCGCTTCACGGAATTGGCTGCGACAGTATGACATCTTCTATCACCGATTTTGCGTGAGATCGAGCAAAATTGGCACAGTCGCAGGTGCCGGTCAACCTTGCGGAAGCGGTTTGAATTCTCCGTAAGGCGGAACCGATGGAGCCGCTTTGCAGCAAAACAGTCACTTGTTTTGAGATTACCCCGCACCTCCGCCACCACCACCGGCACCCACGCCACTCCCCACCGAAAACGACGTCATATAGAATATATCCCCAAAAGCATGGAAAACCGCTTTGGCATCCTTAATCTCTCCGTCACTGTCGTCACTGACGGCCCATTTCGGATACTCAAACACGCTCGCTTCGTTACCGCGCAACCCTTCCTCGATTCTCTTCACATATTTGGTATCCACCTTCAAATCGAGTGAGAGCCAAGGAAGCTCCTTAGCGAATAGGGCGGCTGCCTCTGCCGGCCTTCCCAGAAGGGCATCATCGATATCCTCCCGGACCTTGGTTAGATACCCGGTGATCTTTCCATGAAGCTCGGCGCCGGACATCGAGAGCGGGTAACGGACCCTTGAGGCAAGCAATGCGCCACCTCCGACTCCGCCGCATAGCGCCCCCAGCATCGGTTGGGCCAAGAAGTGCGGGTCCACGAGAAACACAGCCATCATGATACCGGCCACCGCCGTCGCCAACATCACGTTCGATCGCATGCTTTTGTCACAGAGGTAGCCCTCATCAACCAACTCTTGGCGCACCTCCTTCAGAGCCTCCCTCATCGTCTTCGGGTAAAGCACGATCTCGTTCAGATAATCGATCGATCCAAGCAGCTTCATCAATTGTCGCTCGAATCCATTCGTCAACTTGCAGCTTGGATCCGTCTCGACCCGCACAAAATACCCGTTTGGGGCCTTTTTTCGCGTCAAGCTGACGCCCCCTCGCTTGCCCAAATCAAAGATCGTCGCACTGATGCCCCGTGCGCCTCCTTTGCGAAGTTCGGTCAGCAACATCCCCGCATGCGCCATTGAAACTCCTTCCAATTGGAACACCGCGGCCCGCCCGATATCGGTCCCGTAGCTCGGACTTCGCCAATGGCGGTAAGCCATCAAACCGGGAAAAAGCCCGATCCCTCCCAACAAAATCGCCATCACGATTTTGCCTCCAAGCAGCCATCCGCCCATTCCTTCCATCCGACCCACTACATTTTTCGGAAAGCTGACGACGACCTCATAAACCGATCCCGGGCTGACCTGATCCCTATGGAAGCTCGCCGCCCAACCGCCGTCTTGACGCTGTAACAGGCGGGCACCATCGGGCCGACAAGCAATATCACCACGCCTCAGCTCGAAAGCCGGCGGCAGTTCCACCCGCACATCCACATCGTAGATTGCCACTTTCCATTGATTGGCGATTGCATTCCAGTCAACCCGATTCTTTCCGCCACTTTCAAAAAGTGCCCCCTCAACGACGTAATTAAGGCGGAACCTCGTCGGCTCCGTCCTTCCCTTAAAAAACCACTGGATCCAATACGCCCCACTCTTTTTCACCCGATCAACCTGCGTGATTTCGCCATCGATGTCGCTGACAGTCACATCGCGGACGGTATCGATACGGTCCGATGGTATTTTCCGATAACCATAACGAAACGTGCCGCTCTGGAAACGAAAGTGGATGGTCTCGGTGACTTCATAAATGCCGTCGGCACGCACCTTGACTTCGACGTCATAATCCGCGATATCATAGCTCTTTCCTTGCAGCACCGCCGGCACGGCCAGAAAAAAGGCAACCAACAAAAGCAGATCGAATCGTGCTTTTATAAAAAACGGTGAATTTGGGAGAATACCCTTGAGAAGCCAATCGGGACGGTTTCTCCCAAGAGTGATTGCAGCCCGACAAAAAGACACTTTTTTCTCTCCTCCTTGTTTTCTGGCCATGCAAGGAGATTACCGGACGAAGGTGTGCGTTGTCAACGCGTTCCTTGGCAATTCAACCGACACTTTTTTCATTTTTCCGTTGACATAGCGTGCCAACAATCTTTATTGTGACCGCACTTATTTCTTTCCCAATCCTAAGGAGATCTATGCGATCGTGCCGCTTTCTTCAAAAAACGTTGCAATTGACCGTGGCCGGAGCGCTGTTGGTGACGACGCTCGGTCTCGTGTCAAGCCAAGCGAAGACTTACGAAGTCTCCGATTTTCGCACTCATCTAAGCCTTTGCGACGACGGCAGTTACCGGGTTTCCGAACGGATTCGGTTTTTATTCGAGGAGGGCTCGTTCACTCACGCATGGCGTGAAATTCCATTGAGCGCGATTCAGCGAATCACGGATGTCACGGTGCTCAGCAACGATACGGAGGTTTCATCCGTGGCGACCACTCGCCGCAACGGCAAATTTCATATGCGCTGGTCCTTCCCGAAACGGGAAAAGCCCGCGGGCTTCTTACTGAACTACACGGTCCATGGCGCACTCTACGAAACCGAAGATGAGAATCGGATCGATTGGTGGGCCCTCGGACGGGAATGGGGAGTGCCGGTCGCCAACACTGAAGTCAAGGTGGCGCTTCCCGAAGAGTGGGACCTAAAGCGCGACAAGCTCCGTATAAAACCATCCCACGATGGCCTGGTCGAGGATCAAGGGAGTCGTTTGACCGTCGAATTCCAACATCAACGAATCGAGGCGGGTCAGGGATATCGAGTTCAGATCGCCTTTCCAAAGCGGATGGAAGGCCGCGCGTTGACAAACGCTACCGGGATACCGGCTCTGCCTCTTCCGCTACTGGCTTTGGCCTGCTTGGTCTTCTTTTTTCTGACTTGGCAAGCTTATCAGCGTTTCGGCTCCGTTCCCGTGCCGATCCAAAGCAACACCTCCAACGGCTCACCGCCCGTTTATTTCCGATGCCAGGGGTGTCACCAGAAGCTGGAAGACGAGACTGCGAATCTTGGGATAACGCTCTCGTGTCCCTCCTGTGGCAGCGAAGTCACCGTGTCGAGCATGAGCAATACCAGGGATTTTAGCAATTGGCGCGATTCTTGGCTTGTTCAGCTCCTGCTCCCGACAGCCACCACCTGCCTTGTTTTCTCGCTGATCCAATCCAATACCGTGAACGGACTTGGCTTGGTCCTGCTCCTGGGAATAGCACTCGGGGTTCTCCATTTGGTGAGATGGGTCCCGTTATTCCTCTATAACTCCGTGATGCTGCGCGTCTACATCCTCGCCGCAGTGGGAGTATTGATCCTCGGACTCCGCTATGGAATGGGATTCGCCTGGATCCATGCCATCGCCAGTGTCCTGTTTGGCTGTGTCGGCCTCTACTGGTACTTCGAAGGTGAGCTCCCGGACGCGTTTGACGGGCCGGGAGGATACTGGGGCGGTG
>JAHEOI010000352.1 GCA_018610125.1 Verrucomicrobiota bacterium | reverse complement strand
CGGAAGGGATCCGTCGAGCGGACCTCGCCCGACTTCGGCCTGGGCACAGCTCGCAGCTCCCCGGCGCCAGAGCACAACAACACGCTACCGGCGCTTATCGTCGCATCGGACAGAAATCGGCGACGGCTGATCAGTTGGCTCTTATTACTCATCGCGTGTCGGCTCCCGATGGCTCTTTCTTATTCGAGCATTGTACGGCGCGGACGCCGCAACTCCTAGAAAAAAGTGCCTCCATTCGATGGGGCGCCTGGTTCGGCGATCTTTTGCTGATACCACTGCTTCCACTTGGCAAAAGAGCGTGCACTCTCCCCGCAAGGCCGCCCCAACAGCACGTTTTCCACGCTGATGTCTTCGTCGAGCTCTGGCCAGTGAATGCCGTAGCCTTTGCCGATAAGCTCCCAGACCGCCCGATGTTCCGGTAAAGCATTCGATAAGCGGGGGTACCACGAAATCGGGACACTCACCCCTTCTCTCGTCGAACGACCAAGCCCGGCGACCGCCGCGGAAACGCCCGGTCGGCTGCAATTGCCGAGAAATTACCCGGGCCGCCCAACTGCTTAAGGAGCCCCTAGTCTTTCGGCGCCGCAAACCGCAGCTTTCGCACCGCCTCGGGCTGAAAGTTCACCTCACCCCAAAGCGGGCTCCGGGCCTGAACACCCCGTTTTTGATCCCATCCGGTTAAATGAAAGGTGGCCCGAGCCCCGTCATGGAAATGGGCCGTTACGACGGGCTTATCCCCCGACGAAAGCGAGGCAGTCGAGTCACCACGTGCCAAACGAATTGCTTGGATCGCTTCCAGGTCGAATGCCCGGCCGCCATTGGAAGATTGAAAACTGACCTTGCCTTCTCGGATACGCTCGATCGTGCCGATGGCAAGCTCACCATCACGAAGCCGAATCACGTCTTTGTCGTTGGAAACGGAATCGGGGAACGGTTTCGCACGCGTCCCATCCCATTTCCGAATAGTAAGATTGCTGAGCTTGATCTTACCCCTTCCTTGATGGACAAAGCGAACACCCGAGCCCTCCCCGATAAACCCGCGCTCGTCTCTCCATGTCTTGACTTTCTCACCGTCGACCAGAAGCGTGATCATCGCCCGGGATTTGTCGACCAAGATCTCGACATGGATCTCATTATTCCGATTCAGCGTTGGAACGCGAGCCACATCGAGGCGGCGCAACGGAAAGTCCTGCCGGACACTCATCAGCAGCGCGGAGAAATTATTGATTTGCAAGCTGTAAAATCCGCCGAAGGGCGGCTCCTCATTCTTATTGCTTAAGCTGATCGGCTGCCAATAATCCGTGTAAAGGGCCACGGCCAAATTGATTACCCCTTGCCACCGCAAATCCATTTCTATCCGGCATCGATCGGGCAAGTGCATTTCGCGAGCAATGGAAGCGGCCTCGGACGCATAAAAGGCACCATTGCGATAGTGCCAGCGTCCCCGCTCCTCGCCATCAATTACCACCTTGCCGATCGTCCAGTCCTTGACACCCCGAGGCCCTTCATAAACAATCATCTCGCGCGGCGGCAAAAGCTCGATACGACGGACCGCTTCTCGCGGAAGCGACACCTTTCCGGCATAGTTCATATCCAAAGTCAGCTCGCCTCCCTGAAGCTCCAAAAGCTTTCCTTGAAAATGATCGCCATTGGCCAGCTCGGCTCGGCAGCGCCATCCTTCTTGCGGCGGTGGCGCTTGAGCGTTATCGAACCGGATTTCCGCAATTTGCTTGGTATCAAAGCGCATCGCCTTTTGGACATTCTCCCGGAGCCAGGTTATCCCGTCAGCCGGCTCCACTGCTTTCAGCTCCCCGAACAAAATATCCCCATTCCGAAATACCAAAGCATCCCCGGAGCTTGTACTTGGGTCAGGCGCATCCTCTGATTTGTTCGCTTGGTCTCCGCCGGACTCTTGCCCCGGTGAGGTCTCGGACGATTTGGCGGCATCCTTATCCTCAGCCCCTCCAATCACAGGCACCCCGCAAGCGAAGGCGGCAACGAGACAACTCAAAACCGCTCCTCTCGTTGCGAGGAATGCGGCACGGGACGCGAATCGAAATGTGCTTTTTGCCAACATCGGTTTTCTGATTAAAATCTTAAGCGTACCGAGTCCTTTCTTCAGTGAAGCCTCGATATCGCCGGTTAAGTGCGAGGGGCCGACTCGTATCCTTTCATGTCTCCGCGGATCCGACATGACGCCTCGCTAATCGTCCGCATCTTGAAATAATGTTTCCGTAACCACGTCTTCGTCGAAGTGCTTGCCACTATCAAAGAATATCCGGTTTGAAGCTTCATGGTGATCCTTCAAATTAAAATCGACACTCCGGATGCTTCGCGGGTCAAACTCCAGCGGACCAAATTGGGGACTGCTTCCGACAACCGATTCCTTCGCCCATTTATCGAGACGAAACGAGATACTCCCACCTCCCCAAAAGTGGGCTCTGACTTCGCCCTTTTGTAACGACTTGCTCACTTGATTCGTCGACCCAAAATAGACTTGAGAGACACGCGGTTTGGGAATCCCCAGATCGAGATGCGGCGTCTCCATTTGGAATTCGTTCCCTTCCAATCGCTTCAGATTTCCCTGGACCTCGTCATGATTCACCAGGTGCATGCGGTCCGCCTCAACGACCTTGTTCGTGGCTTGTAAGGGAGTGAAATTGCCTTGCCAGGTCGCCACTTTGAGATTGCTGATCCGTACCATGGGACCGCTCCGTTGGGCTCCGAAAACGATTCCGCGACCTTCGCCGGCAAATCCTTGCTTGTCGTTCCATCGCTTCACTACCTCACCATCCATCGTGAGCGTCAGACTGGCGTCGGCGCGATTGGCTCGGATTCCCAGCCGAACCTGATTCTCATGCAGCATCTTGGGAAGCTGGGCTTGACCCAAGGTATTGATTCGGTCTCCGGCCTTAATTCGTTGGACGCTGACAGCGCCGGGACGGATATAAAACTTGTAAGCGCTCGACCGATAATTAAGATCATGGACCATCTCCGTTTGGAGGGCTACGACGAGACCGAACCGTCCATTCCAAGCAATGTCGAATTCGACGCTGGTCGATTCTTTAAGCTCAAATTTCCTACCTATGGTTCCGCCTCCGCGTGTGACAAAGGCACCATCGTGGTACTGCCAGGTTCCCGGCTCTCGCCCCCGATTCCACCCTTCGAGACCGGTCGGCCCGGCATAAAGGACCGAGTAACCTCCCGGAAAAAACGTGATTGAGCGAACCGCCTTCCGTTTGGGCGCCAATTCATCCCCAAGCCAGGTGCGAAGCTTTAAAGTCTCGCTATCCAGATGCTGCAGGTCGCCGAAAATGGCATCGCCATTATGAAATCGGAACAGGCATCTCGAATCCGGCAAATTCAGCACCGCCTGCGAGGGACTGAGTCGAATCGATTCCACTCGGTCGGTATTGAAGCGGATGGGCCCCGCCGCCGCGGGATGACGCCACTCCAGATGCTTACCCATCTCCAGTCCCAAAAGATCACCGTGCAGCTCCGAGCCGTCGAGCAGCCGAAGGATCGCGCTCGCCGCAGCTTTCTGCTTCCCCGAAGCCGCATCGGACCCCTCTCCTCCAAATGCCTCACCGCAGCAGCCCAGCACCAGGATCAGTCCAATATAACAACACCACCGCATTCCAATTCAGGTCTATTGTTCTTTGCAAAAAATTCCTGCCCAATAAAGAGGAACGAATTAAGCGGCGGACTTTGCTTATCCGTGCAGGAGCTCTTGCAAACATTGATACGTTATTGCTTCAATCCCCGCCCTTTCGCTCATAAATCGGCAGCAACCGATAGTTCAACGCCAGCGACAACAACGCTGCCGAAGTGGTAAAGGTTGTCCCGTAACGGCCCTCCCAGCTACCGTCTTCATTTTGATCGGCAGCCAATGCCTTAATATTTTTCCGGTTCCAAGCTTTCCAAGCCTCCGGCGAAGCATGGAAATAGGCTTGAGAAGCGTAATAGAGGTAATAATAATGATAGCTCGATTGCTCGCCGGCTTGCTTCAAATATTGAAACGCCTCCTTAAACGCATCGGAATCCTTTCGATTGGCCAAGGCCAAGCTCAGACAGCCGATGGAAGTCCGAGCCGGGTTCGCGGAAGAGCCGGGGGTATAACAAAACCCACCTTCCGCTGTTTGACACTTCAGAAAAAACTGAATCCCCTTGTCGATGGCATCCTGCGGCACCGGCACACCGGCATTACGCGCCGCAAACAATGCCACCATTTGCGCACCGCTGACCGTGGTGTCGGCATCCGTGCTCTCCGGGGAATAGCGCCAGGCATTCAAGGGATTCCGATCTTGAGCGTTCAGGATAAGGCGGACCGCTTTTTTCAGTGCCGGGCCGAGTCGCGGATCATCCACTGCGCCATACGCCTCGGCCAATGCCAAGGTTGCGAACCCATGGTTGTACATCGAATTCCCGATATAACCGGTCTTCTCGTTTTGCGAGCCGAGAATGAAGTCCAGGCTCCGATGGATCTCTTGGCTGTAAGGCCCATAATTGGGATCCTCGCCATGCGCGAGCATGCTCACAACAGCCAACCCGACCACGCCCGGCAAGCCTCCATAGCGGGTGTCATCCCAGGTACCGTTCGATTGCTGGGTATTGGCAAGATATCGAAGTCCGGCCACATAAATCTCGTCCACTTGTTGCGCCACCGCGTCGGACTCCTGGATATAAAGCTGCTGCCCCAACCCGAGCGAGGTAAAGGCACAGATGGAAGTGGCAGCCAACAAGGCCTTGGCACTCCCTCCAGCGATAATCCATCCTTTCATAGCCAACAATGTCTGCCGGAGCCACCGTTCATTCGTTTCGGGTCTCCACCGCACGGAAATAATTCTCCAACGCCTTCTGATATTCCGGTGGCAGGCGCTCGGCCAGGCCGCTTGTCCTCGTGACCTTCTCCTCACCCTGCTCGCTGCCTTTCATGTCCCCGGAAGCAGCGCTTCCGGCCGAATCCGTACTGCCTCCCGCCATGCTCCCGGCTCCCGAGCGCTTGCCCGATTTCATCTTACCCGGCTGACTCGACTGCCCCATCATCTGCATCAAAAAGGCCATGGACTGACTCGCTTGTTGTCGGCTTTGACTCGATGAGGAGGATGAAGAGGACTTTTGGCTCAATTCGTTGATTAGGTTGATGGCGTCGGTCAACGCGACAACACTTTCTTGCTGAGCGTTTTGGGTCGAGGCACCGACCTTGCCCTCTGCAAGCCGGCTTTCGGCCGCGTCCATGCGCGACTCTGCCTCGGTCAATGGCTCGTTTAGCAATTGAGACTGACTCTTCTGCCTCACTTCGGCCAGTTTTGTCTTGAGCTGACGTTGTTGCTCAGTAAGCTCCTTGATCTCGCGCCGATCGGATTCGCCAGTTTTTCCGTTCTCCCTCTCACTCTCACTCTCACTCTCACTCTCACTGCCCCCGTCGGCCTGCTCCTCACTGAAGATCTCTGTCCGCTCTTTGAGATTCGTCTCGTCCTGACGTAAACGCAACAGGCTGAGGAGCTGCTCCATCATCTGCTGTCCTTGCTGACCACTTCCTTTCCCGCTGCCACCACCTTGGCCACTCTCGCTTTTCTCGGGCTCCAGCAACTCCCCCCATTCTTGAAACCGCTCCGACCATTGCGTCGATTGCGTGATCCCATCCATTACCAAATTGTCTGAAATCGCCTCGCGCAGCGCCTGGAGCGCTTGCGGTGTATTCGCCTCCTTCATCTGGTCATTGACCTTTCCATAGCGGGGGATTTCAGTCCGCTCGTAAAATCGCCCGATCTCCTCGCGAATGGCCTTAGCCCGCTCTTTCGTCTCCGCCTGCTCTTTGGCCAGTCGCTTCTCTTGCTCCCGAAACGACGTCGGCAGCTCTTTTGGAAAGAGTCCGATCGTCTCCGGGGCGACCTCCTTGAGTGCCTTCCCGAGCTGCTCCTCGCGATGTCCAAGCCGGCGAAGCCGCTGAGCCAGCGTCAGCGCCTGAAGCTGATCCAAGCCTTTGTTCACCTCGCTTTGCATCGACTCCAACGACTTAAGAATCGATTGCTGAGTCTGATTGGCCTTTTTCATTTCGCTGCGAGCCCGCTTCCCGCTCGCATTCTGCGCGGATTGCATTTCCCGTGCGGACTGACGCATCTCCTTTTGCGCCAATTGGCGCATGTCGTTGAGCTTTTCCGTCCATTCTCGAAGCGTCTCCTCGGAAAACATCGGATTGCGCAAGCCTTGTCGGAGGGTCTTCATTCCCTTCTTGGCCAGCGATTCCAGCCGACTCGCATTCTCGAGCTGTTTTTGTCGCGCCTCGCCCGTCCGCTCTTGCGCCATTTTCTCCTGCAAGGCCTCAGGGCTCAATTCAGCCAGCTTGGACGTCTCGGCTTCGATCTCTTCTTCCAAGCGAGTCACCTCCTCGGTCTGCATCATCAACGACTCCAGCTCCTCCCGGACCATCTCCGCATGTTGTGCCAATCCCACCACATGGAGCCGATACGGCTGTGAATAACGCTTTTCCCGGCCGGGAAGGTAGTCGGTGGCATAAAGTCGCAGCTCCACTGTGGAGTTGGGCGGAATTCCTGCCTGGGCCGGACTGAACCGGAAGGTCCGCTCGAACTCTTGCCGCTGATAAGACTGAGCAGCCTTGCGGTAGGCTTCCGAGGAACTCCGGCTTGTCTGATTGGTCGAGCCGCCGTCATCGGTGGAAGCGACCTTCCAATCCAGGCCCAGCGCCTTGACTCCGAAATCGTCTTCAGCCATCCCAGTGATGGGCAGGACCTCGCTCTCAAGGATGGCGACCCCTTGCTTCCGATCGACCCACGTCGGTTTCGGCGGATTGTCCTTCGTCGTTTTGATCGTCACTTGCCAAGGGGCAGCCCCGGTCAATCCCCAATCATCACGCCACACGAAACGGCACTCAAACACCTGGTCCAGGTTATGCCAATCGCTGGCAAACCGGTTGCCATCCACGGTCAATGGAATCGGGTCCGATTCCCCCAAGGCCATGCCGGCCTCGGTTAAAGGACGGGCTGCCTCTCCTGAAAATCGAACGCGGCTCCCTTTCAAGATCTCGATGCTTCCCCCGCCGATCTCCCGGGTCAATTCCGGATAATGCAGATAGTCGGGCAATCGGATGGAAGCCTGCATCCGGTTCAACGCGGGGCGCTGCTTTGGGACCACCTCCACGCGTTTTTCGGCGTCGCCGACCTGTATCCGGAGCTGTCCCGCTTCCACTTGCGCCGGCACTTCAAGCCGCGCTGTTCCGTTCGTCACCCGACCGGCGCTCCAAGGCTGCTCCTCATAGCGAAAGGCAACCCTGTTGGGAGTCCAAAATGAGCGATAATCCACCGACACGGTCATCGCGAAGGCCTCACCTTGCGGCACTACCTGCTTTGATGGCAGGTCCCCGATTTCAACGAGGGTGTAGCGCTCAATCCCGGCAGTCGGATAAATCCACCGCTGAAACGCATTCATTCCGGCAGACGGAAACACCGAGACCGATATCACCGTCAAGCCCGAAAGCACCGCCAACGAACGCTTCCAGATCTTAAACCACTTTTGATCCACCGCCTGACGAAAATCATACTTCCCCGCAAGCTCGGCCACTTGATCGACCGCTGCCTCGTACAAGGCAGGAGAATAGGCCGGCGCCTGATCCCGACTCCCCGATAATTCCACGATGCTTAGCAATCGGTCACCGAGCCGCCGGAATCGGTTCTGTACTTGTCGCGCAAGCTGGGTAAGCCGCCAAGGCCGAACAAGCCATCGCATCAGCCAGAACAGCACGCCTCCAAGCACGACAACCCCACCGAAACCGAGCAATCCCACCCGCAGCCAAGCGGGAGTATCCATCAGCCGATCCAGCAAAAAGACAAGCCAATACGAGAGCAGGAGTCCGGTCAGGGCCGCCGAAACCGCCATCACGGATTCCACTTGCCAGAGCCGTTGCCTTAAAGATCGAAACTGACGCTGAAGCCCCTGTGGCAGCGACTCGAACGTCCTCTTTTCGAACGTCCTCTTTTCAGTCGGTCGACGCATATGGGTCCCTTTTAAATGAATTCCCTCATATCATGCCTGCCAATTTCCTTCCTGTCCAATACACCGCCAACAGGAGCAGCAACAGCCCTCCCCACAGAGGATGGCTCCAAAGCCGAATGCGCTTCTCCAAAGGCCGGGGCTCCGGCAGCAGGGAAATCGCCTCAACCGCGCGATTGACCTCATGTGTCCCGACGGCGACACCATGGGTCAAGCGAGCCATTTCGCTGAGCACCTCGGCATTGATCGGTTGCCCTTGCTTCTCGATATTCGGCCGTCTCACTTCAATCCGGCTCGTTAATTCCCGATCGTGCTCCGGCGAGGTGACCTGAATCTTGTAGTCGCCTTCGACTTCGGGCACAAATTTCGTTTTGTAGACCCCCCAACCGCCATCCACGGGCGAAAATTCCAACCGTTCATTCGGTTTGCCCGGCACGTCGATGACCCCCGTCACAGACCCGCTCTGTATCGGGAATCCGGAATCATTCAAAACGGTCGCTTGAAGGAACATGGTATCACCGACGGTGGGCGATTCCGGGTTAAAGCTTAAACGGATCCCCTCCTTGCCTGCCAGGTGGCGCTGATGTGCCATCCAACGAACGACCTGACTCCAGAAGCGATAATGATATTTATCTTCCACCCCGCGCCGCCAGCGCCAGGCGCTGTCGGTCCCCATGAACAAGACATTGCCGTTGCCGTAGGATCGCGTCACCAAAAGGGGTAGACGCCCCCACTTATTCCGCAAGGAGGAATGCACCGCCAAAACGGTGGATCCGGGACGACTCTTCTTGACCGCCGAGCACCAATAAAAGCCGGGCAATTGCTGCCATACCGCACTATTCGGGTTATCCTCACCGCTCAATCGAGTCAGCCAATGCTCCTTACCAGCCGAGGTCAAAGCCAACCGGGTTTCGTTGCTCAACCCGATGCCGGACGGCTTGTTCGTATTGAGCATCACCGGCATGAGCTCGCCCAACGGCGAATCACGCCACGTAAGATGCCGCCCGCGAGGTCCGGGGAGAAAGACCAATCCGCTCCCCTGCTGGGAAACAAGCCCCGAAAGCAACTTGGCATCCTTCCGGGTGAGCTCCCCTTGTCCTATCCCGACATCGCCAAGGAAGACAACGTCGTAGCGGGAAAGCATCTGCTTCGTCCCCGGAAACGACGAGAGGTAATGGCGCCCGCCTCCCATGCCGATTCGCGGATGAAACAGCAAGCAATGGAGATCGACACCGGGATCTCGAGCCAGGGCATTGCGGAGATAACGATATTCCCAGCGCGGCTTGGAATCGACCACAAGCACATTCAAGGTTTCGACCCGAACATTAATCCGAAAACGCTTCTCATTGTTGTCGGAAAGCGCTTCCTCTTCCTGGACCGGCAGCTTGAGCGTCAAGGTCTGCTCCCCGACCGATCGGGGCGACCAGACCACCGACTCCTGGATCGTCTCACCGGCAGGAATCGTGACCGATTTCTTAACGGTCTCCCCCTTTTTGGGAGTGAGCTCGACTTCGGTTTCGACCGATCGTGAAAGGTGACTGGAAATAGTGAACGGAATCGACACCTGCTCCCCCAAAAGCCCATAAGCCGGAACATCAACGGATTCAATCGTCAAATCCGGCAACGGCGACTGCGACCCGACAGCCACCGAGAAGATCGGGATATCATTCTGACGGTAGCTTGTCGCCGCCGCAACGGGCGATTGCCCGACATTCCAATCGCCGTCCGTCATGAGCAAGACCGCCTTTAACTGCTGCACCTGGTGCAGCGTATCGACCAGCGCCCGGTTCAGGTCAGTGCCGGTTGTCGCAAGTGAGGCCGTATTCGTCTCAGCTTGATGCTCCCCAAAGGTCCGTTGGACCACGGCGACATCACCGGTTTCCTGAATCGGTTTCCAGAATTCGCTCTCCCGCTGCCGCGACACCCATTCCGCCCGCTGGATCACTTGGTTTGAAGAGACGACATCCCGGGTTTGCATGCTGGCTGTCTCATCAAACAAGAGAGCGACTTTGGGGGATTCCTCCCGCTCGAGCTGCCACAAGAATTCGGGGCGAAGCAAGGTAAACGTGACCAGGGTTATCAAGAGAAAGCGACACCCCTCCAAAAAGAGGACTGAGCGACGCCACCCGCTCCGTCGACAATGAAGCAGCCATAGCCATCCGCCCCCGGCCCAGACCAACAGCCCAAGCAGAACAATCGGCAGCGAGGCAGCAAACGACCACTGGCTTATCCAACTGGCAATCAAAAGAGTCAATCGCCCTTTATAGAATCATTCCCGCACCGACCGTGTCGTTGGTCATTTCATCAATGAGAATAAAGCTCCCGGTAAGGCGATTACGACGATATGGGTCATAGAAAAGCGGACTCGACGCCCGAACGGAGATCCGCCCAATATCATTCAAGCCGATATTAAGATCGTCTTCAATCTTATGGAGGTTATTGATGTTCACTTTATAACGGATATCCTTGATCACGCATTTGACTTCCTTGGTCGTATGGCGCAAAACGTATTTCCGCCCCGTCTGCAGGTTCTGGTCCTCGGAAAACCAGCAGATCATGGCATCAAAGTCTTGGCTCACCTTGGGAACATTATGAGGCTTAACGAGCATGTCCCCGCGACTGACATCCAGCTCATCCCGTAACGTGAGACTGACGGACATCGGAGCAAATGCCTCGTCGAGATCACCATCAAGGGTGTGAATCCCCGAAACCCGGGTCGTAAATCCGGACGGCAGTGCCATCACTTCATCGTCCGGCTTGAACACCCCGCCGGCAATCCGACCGGCAAAGCCACGAAAGTCATGAAACTGGTGATTTTGCGGACGAATCACCCACTGCACCGGGAGACGCGCATCGACATGGTTGAATTCGTTTCCGCAATAAACCGTTTCCAAGGTATAGAGCACCGGCGCACCCCTGTACCACGGCATGTTCGCCGACGGTTCAACGACATTATCCCCATGCAGAGCGCTGATCGGGACAAAATCCATATGAGGGACCTCCAGGCGTGAGGCAAATTCGGTAAAATCCTCGACGATCTTATTGAATACCCCCTCATCATAATCGACAAGATCCATCTTATTGACGCAGAGCAAAATGTGCTGGATCTGCAGTAACGACGCGATGAAGGAGTGCCGGCATGTCTGCTCGATTATTCCCTTTCTGGCATCGACCAAGATGATGGCGAGATTCGCGGTCGAGGCGCCTGTCACCATGTTGCGCGTGTACTGCACGTGACCGGGTGTGTCGGCGATGATAAACTTACGCCTCGGCGTCGCGAAATAGCGATACGCGACATCAATGGTGATCCCTTGCTCACGCTCCGCTTTCAGCCCGTCCGTCAGCAATGCCAGATTGACATACCCGTCGCCACGCTGCTTGCTTGATTGCTCAACGGCCTCCAACTGGTCTTCAAAGATCGCCTTACTGTCACACAAAAGCCGCCCGATCAGGGTGCTCTTGCCATCATCCACGCTCCCCGCCGTCGTAAAGCGCAGAAGATCCATGTCCAAATAGTTCTTGGTCTTTGTGTAATCCATCATCCAATACGGTCGAACGATTCAAAATAGTCTCATGCCTTGCCGGCGCCGAGGCAACGTCTCGCTAGAAATAGCCCTCTCGCTTTCGGTCCTCCATCGAAGTCTCGGAGCGACGATCATCCGCACGCCCCCCGCGCTCGGTCACCCGGGCAGCAGCCACCTCTTCAACAATGTCCTCGACTGAAAAGGCCTTCGACTCGACCGCGCCGGTGCAGGTCATATCCCCGATGGTTCGGAACCGAATCTGCTTCGTTTCGTAGGACTCGCCTTCCAAAAGGCTGATGAAATCCGACTTCGCCAAAAGCGTCCCGTTCCGGTTCACAACCTCCCGCTCGTGAGTGAAATAGAGAACCGGTAGATCGATCTTTTCATAGGCAATGTACTGCCAAATATCGAGCTCGGTCCAGTTGCTCAACGGAAAAACGCGAAAGTGCTCGCCCATCTCCTTTTTCGAATTAAAGAGGTTCCAGAGCTCCGGACGCTGCTTTTTGGGATCCCATTGGCCGAATTCATCCCGATGGGAAAAGAATCGCTCTTTCGCTCGGGCTTTTTCCTCGTCTCGACGGGCTCCGCCCAAAGCGGCATCCGCTCCCAATGCCTCCAATGCATCGAGCAACGTGACAATCTGCAGCGAATTCCGACTGGCGTTCGGTCCCTTCTCTTCCTTGACACGTCCTTTATCGATTGATTCCTGGACGGTCTTGACCTCGAGCTGAACGCCCAGCTTTTTGACCAGCCGATCCCGGAATTCCAAAGTTTCCGGGAAATTGTGTCCCGTATCGATATGCAGGAGTGGAAATGGCGGCTTCGCCGGATAAAAGGCCTTGGCAGCCAGATGGGTCATAACGATGGAATCTTTTCCACCGGAAAACATCAGAACCGGTTTCTCAAAAAGGGCCGCCACCTCCCGCATCACAAAGATCGATTCCGATTCCAGCTCTTTAATATGGCTTAAATTGTAACTGTGCATAATCGCCTGTCTCTATCGACACCCAACCTCGTTCGCCGAATTCATTGCCCCTATTAATCCTTCCTCAGTTTGGGGCGAACAAACTGATAGAGTTGCTCCAATGAGCTTTCCGGCCCTTCCTGATCGGTTTGAAGGATCAAATCCGGTTTGTCTGGAGCCTCAAAGGCGGAATCCCGCCCGGTAAATTGTTGGATTTTGCCTTCTTCAACCTTCGCATAAAGCCCTTTTACGTCCCGTTCGGCACACGTCTCGAATGAGCACTTCAGATAGATCTCCAGCAGGTCGGCATCCCCGATGATCTCTCGCGCCATCGCCCGTAGCTCGTTTTTTGGCGTGATAAAGGAGTTGATCGCAATCACTCCCGCCTGGACAAACAGCTTCGCTACCTCGGCGATTCGCCGGATATTCTCCCGCCGCTCCTCATTCGAAAAACCCAGGTCCCCGTTAAGGCCGGTACGGATGTTGTCGCCATCCAAAAACTTGGTCGTGAACCCCTCCTCAAAGAGTCGCCGCTCCAAGGCATTTGCCAATGTGCTTTTGCCCGAACCTGAAAGCCCATAGAGCCAGATAACACAGCCCCGCTGCCGGAGTCGCTGCTCCTTTGCCTCTCGGTCCAGAATCTCCGCGAAAATCGGATGAATATTCTCCTGCGTCGGCTTCATTCGGTCTTTGTCTTAAATCACGTAATCGGTGCTCGCTCCTTCGTGAAGCCCGCATTCGCGCTTCAGGCCAAAAAATCGCGTCTCTTCCGGAGACATGTCATCCGTCAGTTTCCGTGAGGTATGGCGGTCGCCGATCGACACATACCCCTCATCCCATAACGGATGATACGGTAAATCATGCTTGACCATGTAGCGATGGATATCTTTGTCCGTCCAGTCAAAAATCGGATGCACCTTCAGCAGGCCCTCGCTCACGGCAATGACCTCGATCCCTTGCCGATCCGCGCTTTGCTGCCGCCGAATCCCCGCAATCCATGCTCGAGCCTCGAGCTCACGCAAGGCCCGATTCATCGGCTCAACTTTATTGATTTGATTGTACTGTTCAATCCCTTCCAGACCTTGCTCCCAAAGCCTGCCATACCGGGCCTCTTGCCAAGCCGGACTCAATGGAGAACGGTAAACCTTCAAGTTAAGCTGGAACCGCTCGGTCAATTGGTCGATGAATCGGTAAGTCTCGGGAAAGAGGTAGCCGGTATCGATCAAGATAACCGGGATCTCCGGCCATTGAGCGGATACCATATGCAGGGAAACCGCAGACTGAGCCCCGAAGCTCGATGACAGGACCACTTTCGGCGCAAATGTCTCGATCGTCCATCGCACTCGCTCTTCGGCCGTCTTTTCCCTGAGCTCTCGGTTCACCTCGCGCAAATCCCAAGGGAAATCCTTCAAGACGGCAGATTGTTCATTCAACTGTTCCGGCGTAAGCTCCGTCTGACTCATGGCGCTTTCTCGTGTTTAAACGATACCACTTTTTAACACCCTCTTCCTTCAAAAACCAGGCGCCCTCAAAGCAGCAATCCTAAGTTGGCTAATCAACTTACTAAATTTTGCTATCGACCCTTGGCGTTTGTCAACCGTTGGATTGAGATTTTTGCGTGACTCTTTGTCTTTCCACAGAGAGGGATGGGGGTTATAGTAGAAATAAGATTCTGGAATGGTAGGCGAAGAGAGAACAGAGCGATCTTTTATTTACTTGGACAACAACGCGACCACGAAGGTGGCGCCGGAAGTTGTGGAGGCAATGCTTCCGTTCCTCACCGAGCTGTGGGGCAACCCTTCGAGTGTGTACCGGTTTGGTCGAGAGGTGGGGAAGCACATTGAAGCGGCGCGTGAAAAGGTCGCGGCGTTGATCAATGCAACCCCCGAGGAAGTCATCTTCACAAGCTGCGGCACAGAAAGCAACAATTCGGCAATCGAGAGTGCGCTCCGGACCAATCCGGATAAGCGGCACGTCATCACAACGGCTGTTGAGCATTCGGCCAACATTAATTTTTGCAAGGCACTCAGGAAGCAAGGTTACGAGGTCACTTTCCTTCCGGTGGAGGCCGATGGCAGCATTGACCTCCATTTGCTGGAGGAAACAATCCGACCGGACACGGCGATCGTTTCGGTCATGACGGCGAACAATGAGACCGGAGTGATATTCCCGATTGCCGAAGTCGCCGCCCTTTGCCGAAGCCTGGGCGTGCCCTGCCATACCGATGCGGTGCAAGCTCCCGGTAAGATCCCTATCGATGTTCGCGCTACCGGCGTCGACTTTCTCTCCCTTTCGGCTCACAAGCTCCACGCCCCCAAGGGAATCGGGGCATTGTTCATCAAACGCAATACGCCCTATGCCCCTTACGTCATTGGGGGACACCAAGAGAAAGGGCGCCGAGGCGGCACCGAGAACGTCGCCAACATGGTCGCATTCGGCAAGGCGGCCGAGCTGGCGCTCCAAAACCAGCCCGAGGAGAATCGTCGGGTCCGTGCCTTACGGGATCAAATCGAGCATCACTTGCTCACAACGATCCCCTACAGCTCACGGAATGGCGCCCGCGAGCCCCGGTTACCGACAACCACCAATTTATCCTTCGAAGGAGTGGAAGCGGAAACTCTCCTGTTTCAGCTCGACCAATTGGGAATCTGTGTCTCCAGTGGCTCGGCTTGCACCTCCGGGTCCGTCAAGCCCTCGCATGTGCTGACGGCAATGGACGTGCCTTTGGAACGGGCACGCAGCTCCATCCGGTTGAGCCTCGGCATCGACAACACTCAAGCCGATGTGGATTACCTTCTCCAGCATTTGCCGAGGCTCGTGGCAGAGCTACGGTCAGCCAATCCCCAATGGGAAGAGCACCTCAGGCATAAGCCCATTCGCCTCGATACCACCACCAAACATGAAGACCGACACTCTGTCGCGCTCCCCACACACAGGAATTAAGACCCTGCTTTCCAATTCAATCGCCGTCATTCCCTTTCGGTGAGACCATTGACAGCCCGCATTTTCGCCCCCTAACTTGAAGTGTCTATGAATAACACGCCTCATCTTGCAGTCGTCGGTGCCACAGGCGCGGTCGGACTGGAAATGATCAAGACCCTTGAAAAGCGACAATACCCGGTTAAGAAACTGACCCTATTGGCTTCCTCGCGATCCGCAGGAAAGACACTCCGTTTCCGCGGGGAAGAGCTCCCGATACAGGCGCTGACCGAATCCTCCTTTGCCGGAATCGATATAGCGCTCTTCAGCGCAGGCGGGGGCACCTCGAAGCAATACGCCCCGATTGCCGCCGAAGCCGGATGCGTGGTGATCGACAATTCAAGCGCATTTCGGATGGATGAGACCGTCCCGCTGGTGATTCCGGAAATTAATGCCATGGATGTCACATGGCACCAAGGCATCATTGCCAATCCGAATTGCACGACCGCAGTGACATTAATGGCGCTCTTCCCGCTCCATCGCGCCTTCGGCGTCAACCGGATCTTTGCCTCGACCTATCAGGCGGTCTCGGGAACAGGCGCCCAAGCAATCGAAGAGCTGGAGCGTCAAGTCCATGAAGTCGTTGAGGGACGCCCCGTTACCAAATCGGTCTACCCGCATCAGATCGCCTTCAATCTCCTTCCTCAAGCGGATTCCTTCCTCGATTCCGGTTACACGAAAGAAGAGATGAAGCTTCAAAACGAAGGGCGCAAGATCATGCATCACCCCACGTTTCGGGCCAGCGTCACCAGTGTGCGGGTGCCCGTCTATCGAGCCCACTCGGCAGCGATCAGCGCCGATCTCGAAAAGCCGGCCTCAGTGGAAGAAGCCCGCGAGGTTTTCAATCAATCGACCGGCCTGGACCTGGTCGATGATCCCGAAAAGCAAGAATACCCGATGCCCCTGTACGCAGCGGAAAAAGACAATTGCCAAGTCGGGCGAATTCGCCGGGACTGCGCCCTGGATAACGGGCTCTGCTTTTGGGTTTCCGGCGACCAGCTCCTCAAGGGCGCCGCACTCAACGCGGTTCAAATTGCCGAATGCCTGCTGGAAAGCTAGCGAAACTTAACCTAAATGCAAGCCACAGTAGCCCCTGACGCGTTAGCGTGTGGGGTATGCGTGGCTTGTCACCGCTTTCTATTATTACCTTAACGTAGACCGTGGGAGAAGGCGATAAACCGGACGAAGCCCTGAAAGGGCGATTCCCCCGATGATCTGCCAGCGCCGAAAGGGCCGTTCAACGATTTCAAGCTTGCCGAACAAAAAAGCCCCCCGCCAACGACGAGGGGCATTCCTTTCTAAGATGATCGGTTAGAGACGCCTACCGCTCATAAGGTCCTTCGGCGCCTTCGCCATACTCCTCGGAATGCGAGGTATGCCCGGTCAGCTCTTGCGCTTCGTACCCGCCTTTAGACCGGAAATAGAGGATCAGGCCCAGGTAGCAAAGCACCATCATCCCTGGGAGTATCGCGAGCCAGCCGAGCGTGATCTGCTGCGAATCGCGGACAACGTCTTGGACTTGGGCTTGTTTCTCTTCCGGCAACTGCTTCAGCTTTTCTTGATCCAACCCCTGGTATTCCATCCACAACCCATCCTTTTCAGTTGTGACCTTCTCGACCAGCTTCGGATTTTGCTGTTCCATCCTAGTCAGGAACTCCTGATCGACCACGGTTCCAATGGAAGGATTGCCGATTGTACCGACAAAGATCATACCCACACCGGCAATCGCGTTAATCGCCAACGCACCCCCTTTGGGAAATTGCTCGGCCGTGACACCAAGCATCGTCGGCCAGAAGTAGGTTTTGCCGAGGCCGTAAATGGTCGCCACCACAAACATAGCCCACATGCCGCCGGCCCAAGACAGGCCAACGAGCCCGATGCAAGCAACCGCACCACTGATCGCCAAAAGCCCGAGCGGCGAGAAGGCATGCACCAATGGGCCCGCGTAAAAGCGGAGCACGAACATGATCAAGGCCATCCATGCGAAGAACAAAGCGCCCTCCGTTTCTCCGGAAACGGCGCCGATAATCTTCTGCATCCAGCTGTCGCCTCCCAGCTCCGTGGTCGCCACAAGGCACATCACCAAGAGAAGGAAAACGAACATCGGGCGCCCGAAGCTCTTGACATAAGCCCCAAACGGGATCGTTAAGGCAATCGCGATCAACAGCCACCAAAGCGGCCCGGCAGCCGGAATGCCCAATACCAGCAGAATCTGATTGACCCCGGCCACGACCAGAAAGAAGACGATCAACGAGCTCCCCCAGCCAAATTCTCGCAGCATGTCAAGATAGCTAACGCCCGCTGCAACGCGCTCATGCACCGGAAACTTCTGGCCAAGAAGAATAACCCCGTAGACCAGCATCGGAAGGATAATCAAGGCAATCCGCAACTGCCATCCGCCCCCGATATTCCCCATAACAATCCCGAGTATCGCCCCAAGGAACAAGCCCGCAGGCCAGCCGGCATGGAGAATGCTCAAATATTTCGTTTTCTCCTTGGGGTAGAGGGTTGCCGTAGCCGGATTGATCGCTGCCTCGACTGTCCCATTGCCCAATGCAAAAAGCAGTGTCCCGACGTAGAGCACGACAAAGCTGGCATGCTCGGTTCCCGCAAGCGGCGCACATAACGTGACCACCGCGGATACCAAGTGCAGCCCAAAGGCGATCGCCATCGACACCCCATATCCGATTTTGTCCACAATCAGGGAAAAAAGGATGATGGTGATGGCAAACGGGAAGAGCCCCGCCCCTTGAATGTAGCCCACCTGCTCATTCGTCAGGTTAAATAGCTGACTCCATTCACCCAAAAGCTGCCCCCGCACCGCGAAGCCGAATGAGGTAGCCAGCAGTGCGACGATGCAGCCGACAAAAAGCCGAAACCGATGATTCGTGTTAGACGCTTGATTGTTGGCCATGGTTCGGACGTTAAGAAGAGGCACGCCAAAGGGACAAGAAAAAAGTAACCGCAAACGCCAAACAGCCAAGCAACTCGACCGAAAAATCTCCGAGCGAGGCATTAACGACCAAAATCGAGACGGTCGTTTCAAATTTTGTCGTCGCAACTGAAGTTTGCCGCCGAAGGCTGTAGCCGCAGGCTTTAGCTGCGTTTGGCGGGTACGGGTAGGTCGCATCGCAACTGAAGTTTGCGGCTACATCCACTGCTTGGGGCAGTGGATCAGGCGGCGCTCGGAGCCGTCAGGCTGTAGGCGCAGGCTTTAGCAAGCACACTTGACGGACAAAGTGAGGCATTTACTGGGCCACTGCGAAAAATATCAGAGTAGCAGTATCCCAAGAGACTTATCGCCGGGCTCGAACAAAGGCGACGCGAGAGGAGACTTCGGTCAGCAAGGTGGCTGTTGGCATTGTGAACCGGCCCCTTATATCAAATCAGTATTGAACCGGCAGATCTCGTCCATCCCTTCACACCAAGGGGGACTCCTAAGCCGCGACCGGCTCACCCTTGCGGGCGGGTCTCTCCTTTTCAGGAAGTGACGTATCGACCTTCGGGTAATACGTGTGCTCGCCAAAGCGCCCGTCTATTTTCTGCTGCAGGTCGCGTGACGGGGTTACTGAATACCGCTCGTGGGTCTCGATGAAAACCACCCCTCCGTTTGGGCGGCTGAGGCAAAGGTAAAGGGGGCAATTGCCCGTGTGGGCGATGGCGAGCGAGCGAATCGTCTCCAGGTCCTGTTCGGCCAAGTTGCTTAGATTCAATCGAAAATGCACCTGCTTCGTGTAGCGCTTTGGGGCGTCGTCCAACGGAAAGATCTCTTGCGGGAACAGCTTTGGCTTGTCTTCGTTGTTGTTAACCTCACCCACCACCAGGATCGCCTGATTCGTGACAAGCAGGTCGCGATACTTCTCGTAGTTCTCATTCAGACAAAGCACCTGGACCACTCCTTCGAGGTCCTCCAGCGTTACCAGCGCATAAGGCTTATTGCTTCGCTTGGAAACCCCTGCTTGCACGTCCGTGATCATCCCGCCAAGCCGGGTCATCGACCGATTTTGCCAACTGCTTAGTTGAGCGGTGGTGGCCAAGCAATACTTCTCGATAATCGGGGCATAGGGAGTCAGAGGATGACCGGTCACATAAAAGCCGAGCAGCTCCTTCTCGGCAGCCAAAAGCTCGTGCTGAGGCCATTCCGAAGCTTTCTCACGGTTTTGCGGGGCCATGGTCGCTTCCTCTTCCATTTCCCCGAACAAAGAAGCCTGCCCCCGCATCCGATCTTGGGCCAACGTTGCCGCACGCGCAAGCGCGTGATCGATCTCCGCGTACAAGGTCGCTCGGGTCTCCCCAAAACAGTCGCACGCACCACATTTGATGAGGTACTCCAGCACCTTTCGTCCGACACTACGGCTGTCAACGCGCTCGCAAAGATCAGCCAGCGAAGTGAACCGTCCGTCACGCCGGCGAGCCTCGAGGATATTTTGCACAGCGACTTCCCCGACTCCCTTGACCGCGGCAAGACCGAAACGAATCACCGTCCCATCCTTGCCCGGAGCGAAGCCGACTTGACTTTCATTGACGTCGGGGGGCAAGACATCGACCCCGAAGCTCCTCGCCTCACTGATAAGCTGAGTGAGCTTTGTCGTGTCATTCATGTCGTTGGTCATCATGGCCGCGAGGAATTCGACGGGATGATTCGCTTTGAGGTAGGCGGTCTGGTAAGCAACGACGGCATAGGCAGCGGCGTGCGACTTATTGAAGCCGTAACCGGCAAACTTTTCCAGCAAGTCGAAGATCTGGTTCGCCTTGTCGGCAGGGATCTCATTGACTTCCCAACAGCCTTTGACGAAGATCTCCCGCTGCTTCTGCATCTCTTCCACTTTCTTTTTCCCCATGGCCCGACGCAGGAGGTCGGCAGCCCCGAGCGAAAATCCGGCCAACACCTGGGCCGCCTGCATGACCTGCTCCTGGTAGATGAGGATCCCATAAGTCTCTTCGGCGATCGGCTTCAGGAGCGGATGGGGGTACTCGATCGCGACTTCCCCATGGCGCCGTTGGATGAAATCCGGGATCAGGTCCATCGGGCCTGGGCGATAAAGGGAGATCAAGGCGATGATATGCTCGATGGCACCGATCTGGAACTTTCGACAGAGATCGCGCATGCCACCGGATTCAAGCTGAAACACCCCGATTGTATGGCCCCGATTGAGCAATTCATACGCCTTGGGATCATCAAACGGGATCGTATCGATCGTGATATCGATCCCCTTGGTCTGCTGCGCCATTTCGCATGCATTGCGCATGACGCTCAGAGTCTTCAAGCCGAGAAAATCCATCTTCAACAGACCCAAGTCCCCTACGGGTCCCATGGCATATTGGGTGACCGTTGTCCCTTCCTCATCCTGCTTGAGAGGCAGCAGGTTGACCAAGGGCTGATCCCCGATGACGACACCCGCGGCATGGACGGACGTGTTCCGCGTCAAATCTTCCAAGACGCGGGCGGAATCGATCAATTCCCGTGTGACTTCTTCCGTATCGTAAGCCTGTTTGAGGTCGGGCGACTGCTGCAATGCCTTATCCAAGGTCATCTTGAGCTCGTTCGGGATCATCTTGGCGAGCCGATCGCACTCCCCATAACTGAGGCCGCTTACGCGGCCGACATCCCGAACCACGGATTTGGCGCCCATCGTGCCGAAGGTGATGATCTGGGCCACTGAATCGCGTCCATATTTTTGGCGCGTGTACTCGATCACATCTTCGCGCCGATCATCTGCAAAATCGATGTCGATATCGGGCGGATTCAATCGCTGCGGGTTCAAGAAACGCTCGAAAATCAGGCCATACCGCAACGGGCAGACATTGGAGATTTCCAGCAGGTACGTCACCAGGGATCCGGCAGCGGAGCCACGCGCAACGCAGGAAATCCCTTGATCCCGACCATACCGAACAAAATCACCGACGATCAGAAAATAGCTGACAAATCCCATCTGCTCGATGGTTCCCAATTCCGTGTGCAAACGATCGAGGATTGTCTGGACCGCACGGTGCAACGCCGGTTCGCTCAATTCGGGG
>JAHEOI010000351.1 GCA_018610125.1 Verrucomicrobiota bacterium | reverse complement strand
TGACTTCAATAGCAGCAATTACGACGTGACCAACGTCAATGGGACACTGACGGTCCAATTGGCGAAGCCAAAGCTGGTATTGAACGACTTGACCTATGGGGACAAACTGAGCCTTGAGACGTTGGATGCTCGAGCAGCCGATTCCAATGAGGCTGATGACGTCCCGTCGGGACAGGAAGAGCGCTTACAGAATAAACCGGATGATGGTTCGTCGTTGGGGAATACTAAAGGCTCGTTAAGCCTTGAAAGTCCACCAAGCGGAAGTTTCCCGTCAGCGACCGATGAGTTGACGGTTCGTATCAGCTACACGCCCCCAGAAGGTAGCGGGTTTAGGTCGCTCAACAATGAGCCCTTCACCATCAAGGTGCGGAAGCAGAAGATCATTGTGAACGCGGATGATAAGACTCAAACGTATGGGAATCCGACACCTGAGCTAACTGCGACCATCTTCCAGGTTCGAAACGACTGGAAAGTCCCGACGGACGATGAGGATACCATGATCAAGACCAAAGGGCTGATCAACAACGAAGGTATCTCCGATACGATCGACGAAGCGTTCCAGCCAGCCTTTGTGTTGGCCGCGGCTGGTCCATCATCGGGGCATCGCCCTGTCGAAGGTCAGTTTAAAACTGATGATGATGGTAATACCTTCGTGCAGCCATTCTACGATATTACTTTTGGTCAAGTGGACAAGCAGATGGCCAACTACGATGTCCGGTACAATCGAAAGCTGGTCAAGGATGTGAGCGACGTCGATCTCAGCGAAGAGGCGGACCACACTAGGGATTTCGGCGAGCTGACAGTCGAACGTCGTGAGCTAACGATCAAAGCGGCTGATACGACCATCGGGGTGGACGAGCAGTTTAGCCCATATACGAATCCGTTCAGCGACAACTTCGTGTATAAGGGCGAGGGTTTTGCTCCAAACGAAGGACCAGGTGTATTCAATGGGTCGCTGCGGGCGATCCCGAAGCCGGATGTCCCGTTGACCGTCGAAAGAAGTCCGATCGAGATCATCTTCCAGCAGAAGGCGTTCGCGGACAACTACGTGATATCGTATGTTTCGGGTGAGCTGAAGGTGGTGAAGGGTGAGGCCGAAATCATTTTGAGCAACCTGACTCAGGAAGAGTCACCCGAAGGGGCGCCTAGACTCCCGACCGTGGCGACCGATCCGGCTGGGTTGGACTTTGAGATCAACTTCACGGGACGGGATAGCGCGCCAGTCCAGTCAGGGACGTATCCGTTCACCGTCAATATCGTGAACGAGCCGAATTGGACTGGGTCTGCGGAAGGCACGCTAACGATTCGCGGCGGTGTGGGAATCCTGATCACAGATACGACCCACACATTCGATGGGAATCCCAAGGAAGTCACGGTTCAGACTTCGAGGGATGTCGAGAACGTGTTGGTCGAGTATCGACCGCAAGGAGGCGACGGTGAATTCAGCGAACAACCTCCGACAGAGGTGGGTCGTTACGATGTGAGGGCGACCGTTCAGGACCCTGCCTTCCGGGGAACGGCGTTAGGAACCATGACGATTAAAGGGGCGGCGGAAATCAGCTTCGCGAGCCTGGAGCAGACCTTCAATGGTGATCCGAAGCCTGTGGCAGTGTCGACCGATCCGTCCGGCTTGGATGTTAACGTCGAGTATGATGGCAGCCCCCAGCCTCCGGTGAATGCCGGTTCCTATAATGTGGTCGCCACCATCGACGATAACGTCTTCACTGGCGAAAATGTCGCGACATTGACGATAAACAAGGCCAAGCCGGGTATCCTGATCTCGGAGACGACTCAGCAATTCGACGGCGATCCGAAGCCGGTATCGGTGCAGACGAATCCCGAAGGGCTGAATACGACGGTGACTTACGACGGCGAAAGCACGGCGCCAAGCGCGGTCGGTAGCTACAATGTCGAGGTCACGGCCTCGAATGAGAACTACGAGGGTACGGCAACCGGTAGTCTTCAGATCGTGAAGGGTGATCAAGAGATCACGTTCCCGCGAATCAGTGATCGGACAGTCGACGATTCGCCGTTTGATGTCCAAGTCTCCGCGACCTCCGGTCTTGAGGTGAACTTGTCAGTCCTCACCGGGCCGGCCTCGGTCGATGGGAACACAGTGACGTTGAACGACAGCGGCTTGGTGGTTCTCGAGGCAACTCAGCCCGGCAATGAGAACTGGAACCCCGCCGAACCGGTGCTCAGGTCGTTTAACGTGGCTGAGGGCACGCAAGGACAGCGGGCTGACCTTTCGATCGGGCTTTCAGGTGATGGCAGCTCGGTAAACATCGCAGTCGAGGGTGAGTCCGGTGTTACCTATGTTGTGGAACGAACGGAAAGCCTGACCGATCCTCAATGGGAGGTCGTTGAGACTGTGACGGGATCCGGGAGCGTTAGCGCGACAAGTGAGGGCTCCGGATACTTCCGGGTTCGCAGGAGCCAATAAGAGGGACTAAGCTAGCCCGAAAATCAAGCTAAGCGAGAGGCACCCGCCAAGGCGGGTGCCTCTTTTGTGTACGGATTGGTTTTCCTGTTGCCTGATAGGGACGTTCTCCCGGACGTCCCACTTATCTCTTTAGTCCTCGACGTCCCCAGCAATTCTAATTTTGGGGGCGTAATCCCGACTTGGAGTCGTCGGAACTCAGGCTTTAACCGAATGGCGTTCGGAAATTCGGAGGGAAAGGCCTTGACTCTCCCTTGTTGCGCTTAATGGCGGTGGCGGTTTGGCATCTAAGCTTCGCCCCATAAGCACTCACCTGTGTCCGGCACCGTAGCCCTGTCGAGGTTGCTGCCGGCCTTGGCAGATGGGAAAGAGGTCGCGAAGCGTTTGGTAATTCTTTTGTTACGCCTGCCGGTGAACTGTAGCGGCTGAATAGTTACGGGTTTCCCCCCCCTATTTGGATCCAAAAATGCGATTGGCCTCTTGTAGGGTTTCTTTCGACCCGATGTCATACCAGATCCCAGGAATCTGCCAGGTATAGACCGGAGTTCGCTGGTAGAGCCATTGAATTAGGTGTCCGGGCTGGTCGAGGTTGTTGCCTTCCGTGACGTATTGACGGATCAGGGGGAGGGAAGAGCGGGGATAATAGTAGAGGGCGATACCGGTAAGGGTGCTATCGGGGTTTTGGGGTTTTTCTTCGAAGTAGCTGATTCGGCCGTCGGGCTCCACATTAATGGCGTTGTACTTCCGGATCTGATCGAGATTGCCGACGTCGTAGACCGCCAGTACTGGCGCCTGCTTTTCGCGGGAGAATCCGGCAAACTCTTCGAGGCTTTGACTGAATAGGTTATCCCCGGCCACGACGACGAGCTCATCGTCGAGCTGATGCTCCTTAAGCACCAGATCGAGGTCGCCAATGGCCCCCAATTTGTTGGAGTCGTCGGTGGATCCGTCGTTGATGACCGTAAAATCAACCGGAAATTGCGCTTGGCGATACGTCTTGGCCCAATCCTCGAATTGATTGGCGAATTTGGCGTTGGAAACCACGTAAATGTGATCGATCTCTTGGATTGGCCGGAGGTTATCGAGAACGTATTCGATCATCGGCTTGCCGGCAACCGGGAGTAATGGCTTTGCTTGGGTCAATGTGAGGGGATAAAGTCGCGTTGCGTAACCTGCTGCCAAGATGATGACTTTCATAATATGCTGATCGGTCGTAATCGTGTTCTTCAGTTTTCAAAGAGACTTGGTGCGATCTTTTTCGAAAAGGCTTCGCAGCGGGAATAGATTTCCTGGCCGCATTGGCAGTGCAAGGCAAAGTCGGCAAGCTCTTTGGCTTCATTCAATCGAAGGCGTCGAATGAGGTATTTGGTGGATGGGATTAATGGGGGCGCGGCGCTGAGCTCATCGACTCCCAAGCCGAGGAGCAATGGGACAAGCACCGGATCGCCGGCCATCTCGCCACAGAGACTGACACTAATGCCATGGTCATGAGCGGCTTTGACCGTCATCTTGATCAATTGCAGGATTGCGGGATGCGTCGGCTCATAGAGGTGGGCAATCTTCTCATTGAGACGGTCGACTGCCAGTGAGTATTGGATGAGGTCATTGGTGCCGATGCTGAAGAAATCGACGCTCTTTGCGAGGTGATTGGCCGCGATCGCGGCGGCAGGTGTCTCAATCATGGCCCCGATCGGCATCGCTTCGTCAAAGGCGATGTTTTCACGCCTCAGCTCGTCCTTGCACTTGGCTACCAAGCTATTGGCCTCTTTAATCTCATCCAAGCAAGTGATCATGGGATACATGAGCTTGACATTATTTTCGGCGCCGGCCCTTAAAATAGCCCGAAGTTGGGCGCAAAAGGTCGGCTGTTGTTGGAGGCAAAAGCGGATGGCTCGCCAGCCAAGGAACGGGTTGACCTCGGTCGGCACCTGAAGATGGGAAAGCAATTTATCCCCACCCAAATCGAGGGTACGGATGACAATCGGGTGCGGCCTTAGCGTGGCTGCCGCGTTCCGATAGGATTCATATTGCTCTTCCTCCGACGGCAGGGACTCCCGATTGATGAAGAGGTACTCGGTGCGGAAGAGCCCAACCCCGTCTGCTCCGTAGTCGTTCACTTGCGTGGCGTTGTCCACGCGCTCAATGTTGGCCGATAGTGGTCGTCTCACGCCGTCGAGGGTGACGGCCGGCTGTTCGCGGAGTCCCCCTAGCTTGGTCTGCAAATCGCGCTTTTTCTTTACCAATTGTCCATATTCATAGAGGGCTTGATCTGTCGGATTCAGGATGACAAGCCCGTTGTACCCGTCGAGAAGGACTTCTTCTTCCGAGCGCAGCACTTGGCTGATGCTGGGCACGCCTACCACAGCGGGAATTTGTAATGATCGAGCCAAAATGGCGGTGTGGGAGGTCTTGGTGCCGATGTCGGTTGCGAAGCCAAGAGCCAGATCCTTGTTCAAGAGGGCCGTGGTCGAAGGCGGCAGGTCATAGCCGATCAAGATCCTCTGCTCGGTCAGTCGTCGTACATCGAAATGATCCGTGCCGCCAAGGAGATTCTTCATGATCCGCTCAATCACATCCCGCATGTCCGAAGCCCGCTCGCGGAGATAGTCATCATTGATCGAGGCAAGCGCCTTCATGTACTTTTCGGAGGCTTGCTTGAGCGCGAGCTCGACATTAATCTGCTGTTGATTGACGACGCGGATGACTTCGTCAATCAACGTGTGATCTTCCAAGACCAACAGGTGGGCTTCGAAAATGTTCCCATGATCGGCCCCCATTGCTTGGGTGACTTGTTGCTGTACCTCGACAATCTCCCGGCGCGTCTGGATGAGCGCGTTTTCAAAGCGTTCCAGCTCGGCGGGAATCTGGCTTGCCTCGACGTTGTAGGATGGAACATTTTGCTGGGACTTTCCTAGGACGAGCACTTTCCCGCGGCATACCCCCCCTGAAACAGGTATGCCGCGCAATGTCTTCTCTCCCAGCCGGTCCGCCTGTGGCATATTTTAAGGTTAAACGGAAATCGCGGGTTTGGAAATGAAATTCTTGGAAGAGACGCCGTCATGGGTGCGGAAAGAACATTTGACAATATTGCCTTGATTGGCTTCATGGGGACGGGGAAATCCTCCGTCGGCCATCTCATCGCTGCGAGACTGAATTTTCAGTTTCTCGACACCGACGAGCTGATTGAAGGCAAGGCAGGTCGCGCGATCGGCGAGATTTTTGCGGCCGAAGGTGAAGCGGGTTTTCGAGAAAGAGAGCGGGCCATTGTGGAGGAGCTTCAAGGGTATCGCGACACGGTCATTGCCACCGGCGGGGGGTTGCCGCTCTTTAGTGACAATTTGACACGGTTGCAGCAAAGGGCGTTTGTGTGTTGTCTATGGGCAGGGGCTGACGTGATCTGGGGGCGAGTCTGTCACCAAAATCATCGCCCGCTCTTGCAGGTGTCCAACCCGGAGGAGCAAATCGCGGAAATGCTCGAGGAGCGCAAAGCGACATACAAGCAAGCGAATCTCCTGGTGAATACCGAAAACCGGAACATGAAGGAAGTGGCCCGGCAGATTATCCTTGAATATCGGAGGGTGCGCCTATGTCGGTAGAGGCCTCGATTCGCGAAAAGGCTCGGGAGCTCGGTTTCGATGGATGCCATTTCACCTCGGCGGCTCCGCCTGAAAGCCGCGAAAGACTGGATGACTGGCTTCAGGCAGAGTATCACGGCGAGATGGCTTGGATGGCACGGCGTGTCGAGAGACGCCACGACCTGCAAAAGGTCCTTCCGGGAGCGCAATCGGTGATTGTCCTCACCCTCAATTATTTCCCTGAGGGGGCGAAATCCGATGAGTCCGCTGAGTCGATGTCATCCTCTGCTTCCGACCGACCGCGCGGAGTCGTAGCCCGGTATGCGCGTTATCGGGACTACCATAAGATGGTGGGGAAGCGGCTCAAAGCGCTTGCGGAATGGCTTCCCTCACTGAGCGGCGTCGATGTGCGGTCGTTGCCCTACGTTGATACCGGCCCGATCCTCGAGCGCGATCTGGCGGAAAGGGCCGGTGCCGGCTTCATTGGCAAGCATACCAACCTGATCAGCAGGCAGCTCGGGAATTGGCTCTTTCTTGGCGAAATCGTCACGACCTTGGAGCTTGAGCCCGACTTACCCGAGCGGAATCGATGTGGCACGTGCCGAAAATGTATTGATGCCTGTCCCACGGAAGCGATCCGAGCCCCCTTCCAGTTGGATGCCCGACGTTGTATCTCTTATTTGACGATCGAGCTGCGAGGGTCTATCCCGGAAGCGTTACGCCCCGCGATAGGGAATCGGATCTTTGGCTGTGACGATTGCCTGGCGGTTTGCCCATGGAATCGCTTTGCTCAAGAGGGCAACATGATGCGAGATTATCGCCGCTATGATTTGGATCAGCCCGATCTGCTTGAGCTGCTCGAGCTTGATGAAGAGGGGTTTTACCGTCGGTTTGCCGGAACCCCGATCGTTCGCACAAAACGTCGAGGCCTGTTGAGAAATGTCTGTGTGGCCTTGGGAAATGTGGGCGACCAATCCGCCCTGCCTCACCTGGAACGGGCGACTCAAGACCCGGAGCCATTGGTTGTCGAGCACGCCGAATGGGCGATCAAAAGGATACGGGAACGTTATGAACCGCTCTTGACCGGCATGTAAAGGGTGAATGTTGTCCCTTGGGTTGCGGCCGTTTCAAGTCTTACTCCGCAATGATTTTGAACCGCCAGCCGATGGACAATTGAAAGGCCGAGCCCGGTTCCGGTTGTTTCATCCTTTGTTGTGAACGAGGACTCGAAGATCTTGGGGATGAGGTCCGAACGGATACCCGGACCGTCGTCGCGCACCGAGATGGCGAGGAGCTGCGAGGTGCCCGCGAGCGCTTGCAGGTTGATTGAGTAGATCCCGTCTTCGGGGCTGCTGTGACCGTTCGGGATGGCTTCAACGAATTGGGCGGTCACTTCAACCTGGTGGCGTTGAGACGAGCATTGAAGCGCGTTGGTAACGAGATTGAGCAACATCTGGATCAGGTCGGTGCCGTTGACCTCCAGAAAAACCTCTTGTTGAAGCGGTTTTATCTCTAAATCGTTTTGGTTGACGCTTGGATAAAATTTCAGTAACTCCCAGAGATCGGTAAGGATCTGATTGACACCGACATTGGACGTGGCGGCGGAACGATCGCGTAAAAAGCTGAGATAGCGTCGGGAAATTTCGATGCACTTGTTGACTTGCCGGGTAATTTGATCCAAGCGCTCTCGAAGGTTATCGAGCGAGGTGCCCTCGATTCGGTCGGCTGTGCCAAAACGTCGCTGAAGAAGCTGGACAATGCCTGAAATGACGGTTAGGGGACCGTTGATATCATGAATCACACTGGCATAGATTTCGCCCCGCGTGCGATGGATCTCCCCTTCGAGGCGCTGGGCCTGAATCTCATCTTGGAGCTGCCTTAAGGCCTTCATGTTTTCTCGGGTTGCCATCCATGCCGTCCGCTGCTCCATCCCTTTGGTGACCGCCTCCCGAATGCTCCGAATCTCGAAGGGCTTGTTCAGGTAGTCGCTGGCGTCCAAGCGGATCGACTGCTGGGCGGTTTCAACGGCTTCATAGCCGGTGATCATGATCACCGAGGTTGTGGGGTCGATTGCTTTGATCTGTTCCAAGACCTGAATGCCCGACATCTCTGCCATCTTGATGTCGAGAATGGCAACATCGATCGGGTGATTTTGGGCCATCTCAATGGCCGTCGGTCCGGTCTCGGCCAGAAACACCTCATAATCCTCGCTAAAGATCATCTTCAGCGATTGCCGAGGGCCGTATTCATCATCACAAACGAGGATTATTCCCTTCCGGTCGCGATTCGTTGCGTCCGTGGCGGTCTTGTCTGTTTCGTTTTGAGTCAAGAGCATATTACAGCACGACGCTTCCCTGTAACGCGGTCTCGGTCGACCGTCCTATTATCGAGCTTAACTGGCTGCCCGGCAAGGGTCTATTGACCGGCAAGCATCTTTTCCCATAGCCGTTCATTCATCAAGACCTTGGAGACAAAAGCATGTTCCTCTTCGACCGGTGAGCGGAGGCTCGGTTTAACGGGCAAAGTGATACGAAAAAGGGTGCCTGGCCCCTCCGGCTCTTCAGCTTCGATTTGCCCTCCGTGATGATAAACAATAAAATAGCATATCATAAGATTGATTCCAAACTCTTGTTGATCGTCGGATCTCAAGAAGAACGGATCGAAGACCGAGCGGAGCGCATCTTTGGGAAGCCCAGGACCATCGTCGCGGATTTCGATCTGAATCGGCGGCTGTTCCTCATCCCCCTTACCTACCAATTCCTTTCTTGCCAATTGCCGGGCCTCAAGTGTGATTTGGCTTCCTGCAGGCAGGTTAATGGCTTCGTCGTAGAGGAGGAGCTCAAACAGCCGGGTGAACTTGGTCCCGTCGACCACCATGGCGGGCAAATCGGGAGCGATTTCACTTTTCAGCTTGATCTCTTTGGCAGTGAGCCGCTCTGCCACCGTCTCCCGGGCCCGGTTGATCACGTCGTCCAGGTGCACCTCGTCCCGGAAAGGGGAAGTCGTATGCTCCGAGACCTCGACAAGGCTTCCGAGAAGATCGCCAATGCGTTGAATCTGTTGTTGAACATGATCGTAAAAATCGGTCCAAAAGTTGGGATTGCGCATTCGCTCCATGTTAAGATTCTCCTCTTGAAGCTTCTCGGGAGCGAGATCGAGAAACGTGCGCACGGCCACCAATGAGTTGCGGACATAATGCCCAAGCCCGGAAGCCAAAACGCCGAGGCTGATGACACGGTCTGTAATCATCATGTCATGCAGTACCGAGAGCTTCTCCCGCATCAACTGGTCGCGCTCTTGCTGGACCATGAAAAATTCCAGTCCTCGTTTGAGCGTGACCTCCAGCTCTGCCATATCCCAAGGCTTGCGGATGTACTTGTAGATCGCCCCGGAGTTGACTGCATCGATGGCGGCATCGATGTCGGAATAGGCGGTCACCAGAATGCGAATGGTGCGGGGACGCAATTGGCGGACCTTCTCCAGTAGCTGCACCCCCTTTTCTCCCGGCATTCGTTGATCGGTCAGCAAAAGCCCGATATCATCTTTGTTCTCCTCAAAGACCCGGTAACCCTCTTGAGCGCTTGCAGCCGTAAAGATCCGGAATTTGTCCCGAAATCCTCGAGAGAAGTACTTGAGCGACTTCTCTTCGTCGTCGACGTATAAGATCGCGTATTTCTTGTAGTCGTAAAAATTCTCCATAATCTGCTCCCTAATTTGGCTTATTTTCCCCCGGTCGCTCGATTGGAAATTTCGTGTTTTTCATTCAATGCTGCATTGATTCGATCCAAGGCCCTATGGTGCTACCACCTTTCACTCCTTCACTCGATCCGCCGAGTGCTCCCCCGCCCCGTCCTCCGCCCCGATTTGCGATTGGCAAGCCTTGAAAAAGGAGCCGCCCGAAGCGCTGGCCGCCAATCAAGGCGAGGTCCCGGCACCCACCTCGGTCTCTGCCGGAAATTCGAGCTTGAATTCGGCAAATTTTCCGGCTTCCGTGTCGACGCGAATGCTTCCGCCGTGATTTTCCATGATGCGGTAACAGATGCTGAGTCCGAGCCCCATCCCCTTGCCGACATCCTTGCTCGTGAAGAATGGGTCGAAAATATTGTTGAGGATTTTTTGAGGCACTCCGTTGCCGTTGTCTCGGATCGATAGGATCGACTTGTTCCCTTCATGGTGCAATTGGATTGTGACGGTGGGGACCTCATCTTCCGGAAACTCCTTCTCCATTATTGCATCGAGCGAATTTTGAAGGAGGTTGGTGACCACTTGACTCACTGAGCTTGCGTTGGCCCAGATGCGCTCGCCTTCCGGTATCGACTGCTCGATCCGCACGGTATCCTTCCACTCATGACTCAGGAATCGAAGGGCTGTCTCGACGATCGGTTTCACTTCAACCTCATCAAAATTTTGTTCGTCCGGGTGAGTGAACGTTCGAAGATCGGAAACAATCGTCTTCACGCGATCGATCCCCTCGTCGATATCGGTGATGATCTCGTCAAACTCTTCTTTCTCACTTTCGGGGAGCTCCTTGTTGAAAGTGTGGATCGTGTGTAGGCCGGTCTTGGCGAAGTTGAGGGGGTTGTTGATTTCATGAATGATGCCGGCACTGAGTCGTCCCAAGGATGCAAGCTTTTCGGTCTGAACCAACTGCGTCTCGGTCTCTTTCAGCTCTTCCAGCGTCGCTTCAAGGCGTTGGTTCTGGCGCGCCAGCTCTTGTTTCAGGCGATGGGCCGAGACGAGATTCCGAAGGCGGAGATGGAGCTCGGTAATCGAGAATGGCTTGGAAAGGAAGTCGTTGGCGCCGGCATCCAGACCGGAAAGCTTGGTTTCATCGTCGGCGCGGGCCGTCAGCAACACAATCGGGATCCCCTCTGTCGGCGTGTGGTTGCGCAATTCGCGACAAACTTGGAGCCCGTCTTTTTCCGGCATCATCATGTCCAGGAGCGCCACCTCCGGGAGAAATTGACGCGCTTTCTCGGAGGCTTGAAGCCCGTCGGTTGCTTCTAAGACCTCGTAGTGGGCCGAAAGCTGAGATTTCAAGAAGCGAAGCATGTCCGGTTCGTCGTCGGCAACCAAAACTACGGGCCGATTGGCTTTTCGTCGAAGCGGGAGGTTGTCGGGAGACTGGGTATCCCGCAGCTGCGGGATTGGAGGAAACAGCTCGGCTCGCCGGTAAAGGTTGCTGAGCCATTTCTCCGGTTCCCCGTTCCCGCTATCGCCGCTCGAGGCGCCAATCCATTCGGTCTCCTCGGTTTCAGCCGGTAATGCGGTTTCCTCGGCATGATCCGAATGATGGAATTCCGTGGGGAGCCGCAAGACGAACCGCGTTCCCTGTTCAAGCCGACTGTCAACCTCGACACTGCCTCCCTGGGCTTCAACCAGCTCTTTGACCAGTGCCAAGCCAATGCCGGCCCCTTGAAACTTGCGTTGAGAGGTCGTATCCGCCTGCCAGAATCGGTCGAAAATCCTGTCCAGCTTCTCTTGGCTTATCCCCATCCCGGTATCACTGATCTGGCAAACCAGGCAGGGATCCTCTTCCCCTTCCTCTCGATCGATCTCGACCTCTACTTTGCCGCCGACGGGCGTGAACTTCAGGGCGTTGAAGATGAGATTGAGAAAAACCTTCTCCATCTTATCTCGATCGATCAATGCTCGCTCGATAGTCGGTGCCACCTTGGCATGGAGTGCGACGCCTTTTTCATCGGCCGTCTTCTTGACGGAACTGACGAGTCCATTGACAAACGACTCAATCTCGACCGGTTCCTTGTTGACGGTCAGAGTTCCGGAATCCATCCGAACGAGGTCGAGTAAGTCATTGATGAGCTTGAGCAGTCGCATGCCGTTGGTGTGCATGGTTTGGAGATGCTCTTGAATATCGGTGGAGAACTCCCGGCCATAATGATGGAGCAGGCTTTCAAGCGGTGTCAGCAAGAGGGTTAATGGCGTGCGAAGCTCATGGCTTACATTGGCGAAGAATCGGCTTTTAAAATGATCCAATTCAATCAGCTTTTGATTGTTTTGTTCCAATTGCTGCCGGCTTTTATCCAGTTCATAGCGGAGAGTGAATTCGCTAAAGCGTAACCGGTTAAAGAAATAATTTCCGGTAATCACGAACACTCCCGTGACGACGAGGAAATAGAGGTTGTTAAAAAAGATCTTGCTGTTCGCGATGTCGATAGCACTGCGCCCGCTGTTTACCGGGGCGTCCGGGCTATGTGTGAAGCAGGCAAGTAGGTAAAGTCCCAGACTCATGGTAAGAACAATAATGCTTTCAAGTAAGCCCCACCTTAAGACAATGCCGGCACCGATCAGCACCAGCGTCAGCCCGGCATAATATGGAGAGCTTGCTCCCTCGGTTTGCTGGATCATCAAGGAGATCGATGCCAACGGAAGAAAGACCTCAATAAGGCCTAAGAGCTGATAATAGCTTCGTCCCCAGGGGGTCTTAAACAAAAACCAGATGAGACCGAGCAACAGTGAGCAAATCAAACGAACAATGAAGAATTGCTGCACTTTATCGTCGTAGACCACCCAATCCAAGCAAATGCCCGCCGGCATGAAGATGATTCCAAGGATACACCCCACTTGATAGTTAGTGATCTTGACGTCGCGCTCATACTCCGCGAACGCTTGATGAAGCTCCTGAGAGCTGCTGGCGGTGTTATCCTCCATTGCGCTTGCGCAGTTGTATAAAGATATTGACTCCCAATGGCTCCTGCGTTATCTCCACCAGATCACGCTCGGCCTTCTTGGGCACTAAAGCCTGTAGCTGACGCTTATCGCGATAGGTCAGATGCCACTCGACAACATACTCCATCCAATTCCGGGAAGGGTTTGACTTATCCACGTTTGTGGCCACCAAAAGCCCTCCCGGCGCCAAGAGATCATAGAAAATCTCGGTCAAACGCTTGCAAATCCGGTCAGATAGATAGTCGAAAAGGCCTGCGCAGTAAATAAAATCGTATTGGGAAAGCGGCATGCCACCGCTGGGCTTGGAAGCATCCTTCAGGAGTTGATGGACCGACCGTTTGAGCAACCGAAAAGAGGTATCCCGACGATGGCGCTTTCGAAGATCTTCCAGGGTCTTGTGTGCAAATTGAAGCGTCTCTTCATTGAAATCCAAAAGGGTGAAGTCGGCTGAATCGACGACCGAATCTTCGGCCAGCATCTCTTGAATCTCCAAGGCCGGACCGCATCCCAAGTTTAAAATTCGGGTCTGTCCCCCGCTTGGTAAGCGGGAGGCGATCTCGTGGTGCAATTGATCCCGCAAGTAAGTGATGCGATTCTGATGGGCTTTGACCGGGGCGGTCTTGAGAAAGAACAGGTTGAGCATCTTGGCGAACAACGTGCTTCCTTCCAACGGGTCTCGGAGCATCATGTTGACCATCTCGTAATCGCCGGCATAGCCTAGCGGTTTCGAATAGGCCCGATAGAAAAAGGGGGCGCACGAGACAATCGGCACCAGTTGCCTTTTAACATACATTTCGTGATAAGAGCGCAGATTTGGAGCGATTTCCCGGCAGGACTCCTCGAATTTTTCGAAAATCGGTTGGAATAAGGGGAATAGCGGCTCTTTCAAGTTTTCGATGACCTCCCGCTCTATCTGAATCCGGTTACCGCTCGGCTGGGAGCGAATGCCCAATTCCACTTGCTGGACCCACCGCTGGAGGTCGGTCAGCATCGTTTGCATGTCTGCGACCATGACCTTAAAATTGGTGTCCAACTGATTGATCTTTTCCCATTCCTGCCAGAATGATGCCAGCTCTTCTCGGAGCCGCTCCGGCTGATTGATGGGGGCGAATATGTCGACATCGAGCCATGCTTCATCCAGGGTCGCTTCACAGAGAAGCATGACCCCGGTATTGACAAGATTGCTGACAACGGCTCGCCCGTGATAAACGAGCCGGTCGCTAATGAAGATCTTGAAGTCGCTTAAGACCTCGGAAAGTTGAACGATGCTGTAAGGATTATAAACCTCGAACACCGCCAAATACCGGGTAAAGCGAGCGAGGGATCCGCGGACATCGGCTCCCTGACTATTGCGGCATACAATGAATCGTTCTCGCTCCGGCGGCGTGCTCGATTTTGCTGTATCGTTCATAGTCCGAGACACTTTCGCTTAATGCCGCTTGTAACCAGAACCGCGACGGGCGGGAAAAAGCCGATCCGGAATCAGTCCACCCGGAGCTAACCCCTCAGGGGACACTGGATTATTCCATTGCGGCTATAGGGAGCGCTCTTCTCTATCCCGATCGGTTTCGGTTTGCCAACCTTTACCCCCGGGGGCGTAGGTTCCCAAAAGTCCGGTTGGAGCATTTGCAACCAATTGAGACCGATTTTGCCACGTCGGAAGCTCCACATTCCACGTAATCCACTCCCATATTGGTGCGCTCCAACGCTCGTTGGCGTCGCATAAATCGGCCTCTGCTCGTCTTTGCCCGAGTCAGGATCGAGCTCCTTCCTCAGCTAGAGATCAAGGGCTGCGTTCTCGACCAATCTGGGCGGTTATTCACTCTCTCACTCGTACCGCTTTAGGGGGTGCCGGCATGAGGACACCGTATCCGACGTTTACTTCAGGGTCGATCACCGCATATTGGGTGTGCCATTCTTTTCCGTGCTTTTCGCTAGGCTCATCCCGCCCTCACTGACCGTAATAACACCACACACCTAGAGCAAAATACAGCTTTTAGCCATAACAGACTAGGGGAAAATTGAAACCGTGGGGTGCTTGTTTGACCTTGTCAAACCTTTCGAAGGGGATTAGAAACGACCGTATTAAAATGGCGAACATGCGACAGTGGAATTGGAAGTTGGACACCATGGGTAAGAATAGTGGGAGAGTGGGAGCGATTGCGGTTGCGGTCGCGCTTGCGTTTCATACTGTGGGAGGTGTTCAAGGAGAAGGTCTGAGGAACCCACCTCCGGGAACATTTGGATTGGGACGTTCCGGGGGAAAGATTGCGCATATCGACAATGCCTCGGCTGTAACCCATAACCCCGCGAACCTGGTTGATCTGCGCCGTCCGCAGTTTTCGTTTGAGCCGAATCTGGTTCTCATCGGGGTTGAGTATGATGGGCCGACCGGTCGTCAATCTGCGGAAACCCATTCTCCTTCAAAGATCCTCCCAAGCCTCTTTGCGGCCTCGCCGTTTGCCGACGGACAAGGAGCGATCGGCTTGGGATTGACGATGCCTTATGGGATTTCAAATGACTGGGAAACCGATGGGGCTTTCGGACGACCGAACGGAAGGTTGCGCTATGCCGTTCCTCATTTTGCCGAGCTCGTGACAATCAATGCGAATCCGACGATTGCCTGGCAGCTTGGAAATAACGTCAGCATTGCGGCCGGATTGGATGTGATGTATTCGGAGATCACATTCGAGCAGTTCTATCCCTGGGCAGCGGTTACGGGGAATCCTGCCACGCCGGATGGTCAATTGGACGCGAGAGGGGATGGCATCGGCGTCGGGGCCAATGGCGCGGTTACGTGGCGATTTCTCGATCGCCATCGGCTTGCCGCAACTATCCGCTCGCCGATCGAGGTCGATTACGACGGCGATTTCCGGGTCTCAGGGATTCCACGGGGTGTCCCGGGAATTAGACGTAAGAGTGATTTTGAAACCGAAATCGAGTTCCCCACGATTGTTGGAGTCGGCTATGGACTTGAGCTAACCGATGCCGTGCGGATCGGGACGGATTTTGAATGGCTTGAATTCTCGAATTTTGATCGACTACCGATCGGTGTCGGTAGCCGCCCGCCCGGGGTCCCGTCAAGTATTCCGCAGGATTGGCACGACACCTTTACCTGGGGTGTCGGTGGCGATTGGCAATTCAGCGAGCGTTGGACGTTAAGGGGGAGCTACCACTTCTTCGAGAGTCCGATCCCGGAAGAGACATTCTCGCCCACGATTCCCGGAGCCGACCAGAATGCTTTGACCATAGGGGTGAGCCATCAGCGTGGCCGTCACAGCTTCGACGCCTCGTATGGTATTGTCCTTTATGATGACCGCAGCATTTCGAGCAACCAAAACCCAGCCTTGAACGGGGACTATGAGATGGGTGTTCACTTGTTCTCCTTCGCATACCGCTATAAGTTTTAAACTTGAAACGGATCACGCGGGCAATATCCTCGTGCTGATCGAACCGATAAAGAAAGGGGTCTGCTACACCTGGCTACGAGCGATATGAATTTGGGGGGGCGGGATCCGAAGCACGACGAGCCGGCTCAATCCCGGTTCCGGTGGACGGATGCGCTAGAGCCTTTGTCTCAGCATGGTCTCCTATCAGTCGGGCGGGATCTTCGAATTAACGGGTGCAATGAAGCCGCCGAGCGTCTTCTCGGAAAGGCGTCAAGGGAAATGGTCAACCTGAGCTCCGATCAGTTGCCGAGCTCGATTGCGGCACTGGTCGATGAAGCCGTCCGGTCGGGAGATCCAATCCGACGTCGAAACGTGACGATCGGATCCGGCGGGCGGGTTCAAGTGGATATTGTGCTCGGTCGTACCGGGAGCGGCGAGATCGATCATTTGGTAGTTGGATTGGTCGACGTCGAAGGGATTGCCCGACTCGAAGAGCAGTTATGGCATCTCCATCGGTTTGCCAATATCGGTGTCTTGTCAACAACCGTCGCTCACGAGATCAAGAATGCCTTGGCTTTCGTGAAGACGTTTACAGACCTTCTTGCCGAAGAGGAAGCCGAATCGGAGCGGCTTAAGCTGGCCCGGCTCGAGATTCAACGGATTGATAATACCGCAAGGCAGTTACTCAGGCTGTCGCGCGGAGATCAGTTGGAGCTCTCCCGATTGAATCTGCACTCCGTAATCGAGAACTCCCTCCAGCTTATCCAGCATCGCCTCGATTCGCACAATATCACCCTTGTTCGCTCCTTTGAGTCCGACGTGGATCAAGTCGATGCCCGAGAGCAACAGCTCGAGCTTGCCTTGATTAATCTCTATCTGAATGCGATCGGTGCGATGTCTCAAGGCGGCGAGCTGCGGCTCACTACCCGGAAAGATGCAAGTGGCTCATCAATCATCCTGACAGTCGAGGATACCGGGTCCGGAATCTCGGAAGCGGATCTTCCCTATCTCTTTGATCCGTTCTTTACCACCAAGAGCGATGGATCCGGTCTCGGCCTTTCGATTACCCAGTGCATTATTCGGCATCACGGCGGCAGCATCTGGGCCGAATCCGGGCCTGTCAGCGGAGCCGCCTTTCACGTCTCGTTGCCGTTAAGCCGTTGATCCCGACACCACCGCTGATAGGGACGAATAGGTCTCCACCTTGATAGGGACGTTCTCCCGGACGTCCCACTTCTCTCTTCATCCGCAACCTCCCACAAAAAGTCGGACCTCGAAGAGCGACGTTCCTATCACGGAAAAACAACGATGGGTCCACCTCCCTGATCGGGACGTCTACCGCACGGTTTCTACCCATGCTTAACGAGATGGATTCATTGGAAGATGGGCTGTTTTGTGACAATTTGGCACTATACTGGCCGGGTGTGTGCCAAAATGGCCCTTCGATTGAGATGGGAATCGTTTGAAGAGATGCAGCAACCTGACGATGCTCGCTTCAGAGGGGAGGCCGGTCGGAACACGGTTACAACGAGGATTGGAGACGCAATCCAAGGTTAAATACCGCCGATGGCCCGCGACTGTTGTGTCTCGGCATTGCCTTTGCTGTAATAGTATAAGATCAGGAAAGGAACGATAGAGCCTATGGACTTAAGTAAGTTGACGGAAAAGGCACAGGCAGGTCTGCAGGAAGCGCAGAACTTGGTGCATCGGTGGCAGCATCAGGCGGTGGATGTCGAGCACCTTGGAGCGGCCTTGATGCGCCAAGAAGACGGACTCGTGCCGAAGCTGTTTGAGAAATGCAAAGTGGCGCCGGACCTGGTCAAGTCCAAGTTTAATGAGGAGTTGGCCAGGATCCCGCAGGTTTCGGGAGATGTCGCGAGCGGAGAAGGGATCTATGTCACTCAGCGGCTGAATAAGCTCTTGGTCCAAGCCCAGGACGAAGCCCAACGACTCAAAGACGAGTATGTGAGTGTCGAGCATTTGGTCTTGGCCATGTTTGCCGAGCCGGCACACACGCCGGTGGCACGAATTTTTAAAAGCCTGGATCTCACCCGCGATCAGTTCCTCAAGGCGCTCTACGAGGTGCGTGGCAATCAACGGGTAACGAGCTCCAACCCCGAAGCGACTTATGAGGCGCTGGAAAAGTATGGTAAGGATATTACCAGCCTGGCGAAGCAGAACAAGCTCGATCCAGTGATCGGACGGGACAACGAGATCCGCCGTACCATCCAGGTGCTCTCGCGCCGCACGAAGAACAACCCGGTCCTGTTAGGAGAGCCGGGAGTTGGCAAAACCGCAATTGTGGAAGGACTGGCCCGGCGTATCGTGGCCGGCGACGTTCCGGACAGCTTGAAGGAAAAGCGAATTGTCGCTCTCGATATGGGAGCGCTCATTTCCGGAGCCAAGTATCGTGGGGAGTTCGAAGAGCGCTTAAAAGCGGTGCTTCAAGAAGTCACCCAGTCCGAGGGGCAGGTCCTGCTCTTCATCGATGAGATTCATACCGTCGTCGGCGCCGGGAAAACCGAGGGCTCCATGGATGCCGGGAACATGCTCAAGCCGATGCTGGCCCGAGGCGAGCTTCACTGCATCGGGGCGACGACGGTCAAAGAGTACCGGCAGAACATCGAAAAGGATGCCGCATTCGAGCGTCGCTTCCAGCCGGTCCAGGTCGATGAGCCGAGCGTGGAGGATACCATTTCAATCCTCAGGGGCCTCCAGGAGCGCTATGAGCTCCATCACGGCGTCCGGATTCAGGACGGCGCCATGGTGGCGGCAGCGACGCTCTCCGAGCGGTACATTACCGACCGATTTCTGCCGGATAAGGCGATCGATCTGATCGATGAAGCGGCCGCCCGCCTCCGTAGCGAGATGGAAAGCATGCCCGAAGAGCTGGAGGGATTGGAGCGTCGGATCCTTCAGCTTGAGATTGAGCGCGAGGCCCTAAAGAAAGAGAAGGGTAAGGGGTCGCAGGAACGCTTGAGCAATCTCGAGAAAGAGCTCGCAGACCTCCGTTCGGAGCGTGATGAGATGAAAGCCCGATGGGAGCAAGAGAAGGAGTCAATCGGGAAGGTTCAGAAGCTTCGTGAGGAGAAGGAGCGAATCCAACACGAGATGGAGGTGGCCCAGCGGAATTACGACCTCAATAAGGTCGCTGAGCTGCGTTACGGACGCCTTCCCGAGCTCGAAAAAGAGCTCAAGGAGGCCGAAGAGACTTCAGCCGAATCCGAGAAGGAACATCGGTTGCTCCGAGAGGAGGTTACCGAGGAAGAGGTGGCGGAAGTGGTGTCGAGATGGACCGGTATCCCCGTTGCCAGGTTGATTGAGGCCGAAAAGGATAAGCTGCTCAAGCTGGGCGATATCCTTCATCAAAGGGTGATCGGCCAGGAGGAAGCGGTGCAGGCCACGACGGATGCGGTCCTCCGGGCGCGTTCCGGCTTGAAAGACCCGAAACGCCCGGTCGGCTCGTTCATCTTCCTCGGCCCGACCGGAGTCGGGAAGACCGAGCTGGCCCGTAGCTTGGCGGAGGCCCTGTTCGACTCCGAGGAGAATATCATTCGCTTGGACATGAGCGAATATATGGAAAAGCATACGGTGGCTCGTCTCATTGGTGCGCCGCCGGGCTATGTCGGGTTCGAAGAAGGCGGGCAACTGACCGAAAAGGTTCGCCGGAAACCGTATTCGGTGGTGCTGCTCGATGAGATCGAGAAGGCTCACCATGACGTGTTCAATATCTTCCTCCAGCTTCTGGACGATGGACGGCTGACCGATGGGCACGGCCGGACAGTCGATTTCCGAAATACGATTGTCATCATGACCTCAAACATCGGAAGCCCCTACTTACTGGAGAATGCAAGCGATACCGGCGAAATCGCGGAGGAAGTCCGTAACAAGGTGATGAATGAGCTGCAGTCCAATTTCCGGCCCGAATTCCTGAATCGGGTCGATGAAATCCTGCTTTTCAAGCCGCTCACACTGCCCGAGATCAAACAGATCGTCTCGTTGCAGGTGCAATCCATCCAAGAGCGGTTGAAAGATCGATCGATCGACCTTGAGTTGAGCGATGCTGCAAAAGAGCACATCGCCCGCGAAGGATACGACCCGGTCTTTGGCGCTCGTCCGATGCAGCGGTTCCTGCAGCGCGAGATCGAGACGAAGTTGTCTCGGAAGTTGATCGCGGGAGAAGTGCAGGATAACTCAGTGGTTCGGGTCGATTTCCGGAATAACGAGATGGTCTTCGAGTGTGAGCCGAAAGCGGAAACGGAAGAGGAGAAGCCCGAGGTTGTCACAGCTCAGTAAAGATGGAGGCCAATGGCCCCGCAGTGAGCTTCCTCTCCCCTTTGGAAGGGGAGAGGATCGAGGTGAGGGGGGTCCTGGTCCGCTGTGACTCAACTTTTCCACCCCTATCGCATGCTTATCGGCAAACCCCGCGCTTGGTGGATTGGAGAAACTGAATCAGGTGTCGTACTTCAGGGATTTCCGAAAAGCGTTCTTCGAGTTTTTGCAACGCGGTTGGCAGTGAGAGTCCGTCCCGAAAAACAATCCGATGAGCCTGCTTGAGGGCGGCTTGGGATTGGGACTCTACCCCTTGGCGTTGCAGGCCCACCTTGTTTACGGTTCGAGTTGTGGCGGGGTTTCCGTCGACGAGCATGAATGGCGGGACATCCTGGGAGACTTTGGATAAGCCGCCGATGATCGAAACCTTGCCGAGCCGGCAGAACTGGTGGATCGCGGCGAGTCCGCCAATGACGACATTATCCTCGACCACGACGTGCCCCGCAAGCGTGGCCACATTCGACATGACGATCGAGTTATGCAGCACGACGTTATGCGCGACGTGCGAGTAGGCGAGGATATGGTTGTGTGAGCCAATGTACGTCGTCTCCCCCTCCCCGGTCGCACGGTTAACGGTCACACATTCGCGAAAGGTATTGTTGTCGCCAATCTCCGTATAAGAGATGCCTCCTTCCCATTTCAAATCTTGGGTTTTAAGCCCGATCGAGGCAAAAGGGAAAATCTCGTTATGACTTCCCAAAGTGGTATGGCCGTCGATCACCACATGGGCATGCAGTTTGCAGCCTTCGCCGAGCTGAACATTGGGGCCAATGACACAATAGGGGCCGACCTCGCAGTTGGGCCCAAGCTCGCATGCGGGGTCAACCACGGCTGTATGGTGGATCATTCGCGTCATTCAACTTCGTTTGGGTCCATCAGCATGAAGGTGACATCGGCTTCACTGACCACCTGGTCGCCCACCAGGCATGTCCCCTTGGCTTTGCCGATCTTGCTTCGAAACTTGGTGAGCTGAACATTGATGACCAGTACATCGCCCGGCCTCACCGGTTTTCGCCATTTCACGTTCTCGGCCGACATGAAATAGGCTAGCTTGCCCGTATTTTCGGCCTGTTTGAGCATCAGAATGCCGGCCACCTGCGCGATCGCCTCCAATTGTAAGACGCCCGGCATGATCGGGTGCCCGGGAAAGTGACCTTGAAAAAAGGGCTCATTGATACTGACGTTCTTAACGGCGCTCAGACGATTCCCTTCAATCTGCGTCACACGGTCGACCATCAGGAAGGGATAACGATGCGGTAGAAGCCGCATCACTTGGTCCACGTCCAATCCGGAGTCCTCTTTGACCTCGAGTGGCTCGCCCATTGCCTCATGCTCCTCAGAATCAGTGGTCCGTCGGGTTCCCTTTTCTTGGTTAGTCTCTTTTGGATTCATAGGGGGTGGCGCAAACGTCTGGGCTGCGGTTATCGATTCGCGCAATTGCGCATTGAGCTGGCGCACAAACTCGCAGTTGGCCGAATGGCTCGGCCTGATCGCGATCAGGTGACCCACCAACGGCCTGCCCAAAAGGGAAAGGTCGCCGAGAAGATCGAGCATCTTATGGCGCACAAACTCATCGTGATAACGCAGCGGCTCTGTCGTCAGAACGACGTCGTCCCGGATTACAACGGCATTCTCCAAGCTGCCACCCTGGATCAAGCCGTTACGAATCAAGTATTCGATCTCTTCGTAAAAACAGAATGTCCGCGCATGCGACATTTCCTTTTCCCAATTCTCGGGAGTGACCTCCAAACTGCAATACTGAGTGTAGTGGCCCTGCTTGTCGGAGCTCGTGCAGGAGATCCTCAAGGAATCATCGGGAAACACTGCCAGGAATGTTCCGTCCAATTGCAACTGGATCGGCTCGATAATCTCAAATGGTTCCCTTTTCTCCGACTGAACAACGACTCCGGCCTCTTCGATCTTCTCGCAGTAGCCCCGCGCACTCCCATCGTCAATCGGCGGCTCGGTTCCATCGAGGTCGATGACGGCGTTGTCAATGCCATAGCCCGCCAATGTCGCCAGGACATGCTCCACCGTATGGATGTGCACTTCCCCTTTGGCAAGACTTGTCGATCGATTCGTCGTGCTGACGTTTTCGATCTTGGCCTCGATTTCAGGCATGTGCTCCAAATCCGATCGACGAAAACGGATCCCCGTACCGGGTGGAGCCGGTTCTAATGTCATGGTCACTCGGTGACCACTGTGGAGTCCGGTCCCCGAATGACTGACGCAGTTGCCCAATGTCTGTTGTTGTTTCGGAATCGGCATTGACAATGAAATGTTCTATTGCCCCGGGGCCCCATTGCTCCGGAAGAGATCCGGCCGGTCCCGCGTGCTTTCGCCGGGGGCATGCTCGCGTCTCAATATGGCTTCCCCGTGGCGGAAAGGACGATTATCGAGGAGCCTTTTGGCATCTCTCGTGACGTCTTGACGCCCTCCTTGTCATGTCTGTGTCCGAAGCTCATCTCTCACCCGACTCACCATTTGAGCTTCAAAATAAGGAGCATCCGACATCGGATGTCAACCGCCACTTCTAGCAAGGCGTTTTGCCTCAGACCCGGCAAGGCATGTTAACGGGTTACGATTTTAACCGCATCGAATTGTTCCTGCCGAACGCCTCGCTGATTTTCCGCTTCGCGGAAGGGAAAAGGCGAAATTTTCTTAACGCCTCGCCGCAGATCCCTTGGGCCGAAAACGATGGGGAAAGCGAGCGTAGCGTATCTCACAGAGCTGTTCAAGCGGTTGCACGGTAACAAAAAACATCCGTGTAGCGGCGGTCGCCGAATTCACCGGGAACGATGTGAGTCCAACCGGGCCCCAGGTCTCCAAGCTCGGCAAGCTTATGCAGGTGCTCCTCTCGGTCAGTCGTATGAATCTCAGCCATGCCGCTCTCTTTAGAATACAACAGAAGGTCGGTGTGCTCTGTCCCGCCAAACTGTCCCGGCACTATCTGGGTCCACCCCGCACCCACCTGCTCGCGACGACCAGGTGGAGAGAACCTTCCTTCGTGATTCAATGTCCCAACCTCGGCAATCCCCGAATTGGTGTCGTAGAAGAGAAGATCCGTGTGCCCCGTGCCTCCGAACTGACCCGGAACGATTTGGCTCCAATGACGGCTCCAGTTCGAATAGGATTGGTGACAAGAAAAGGATCCATCTTCATTGGCAGTCCAAATCTCACCGACCCCGGCCTCCCTATCATAGAGCACGAGATCGGTATGGTGCGTCCCGCCAAACTCTCCCGGAACAATTTGGGACCAGTTCCGATGCCAACCCTCATAAACCTGGTGCCGGGCTAAGCCTCCGCGGCCGTCACAGGTCAGGATAAGCACCTCGCCCGAAGCCTGCCGATAAAACAACAAGTCGGTGTGCTGGTTGCCACCAAAATCTCCAGGAATGATTTGATCCCAAGCAATCTCCCAGCCGGATATTTCCTTCGCCGTATTGAAGGCCCCATCAGAACCGACGTCCACCAGGATCGCCTCACCCATATCGGGATGATAAAGAAACAAGTCGGTGAATGGCGTCCCCAGATAATTTCCTGGAACAACGCGAACATCACCACCGTGCCATCGCATTATCGTTTCCAGAGGGCTTAAGGTCCCGCGCCCATTCGACAAGTAGATCCGTCCCTCACCTTGCTGGCTCATCTTCTGTGTCATACTGCTCGACTTGGCTGTAACAGTTTCCAGTTAATCGCACCATTCGTTTGATGACAAGCCAATATTCCGGTCTGGATGGGGACCAAGAGATAAGTGGGACGTGTGGGAGAACGTCCCTATCAAGGAGGGCGCCCGGCCCGCGTGGTCACCAGGATTTCTCCATTGCGTTCCGCTGGTCGGTGTTTACACTGGCGGATATGGTGCGAGAAATGAGCTCGGTAGCTGCGGGTTGGTGGGATTACACGACGCTCGATAAGGATCTGATCGATACCGTGGCCAAGTTGACGCCGGAAGGGATGAGCCGCCTTTCGCGGCCCGGCTTCCAGGTTGTCTTCTACGATAGCCTGGAAGATTTTTATCTGGCCGAGGCACTGGAATACATCACGGCATGGCGCCAGGCAACTCCCGATAATCCGGTCGGAGTTTGCGGCCCGATCGGGCCGACTGAGCAGTTGCCACTGGTGGCTCGATTGGTTAATGAGCTCGGAATTAATCTCAAAGACGCTCACTTCTGGGGTATGGATGAGTGGGTAATCGGCGATCAGGAAGTCCCGGTATCTCATCCCCTATCGTTCGAGAAGACCGACCGTGAGCTTTGCTTTAATCGGATCCGTCCGGAGCTCGCGATGCCGGAAGAGCATTTGCATTTTCCCAAGGCGGATGTGGAGCCCTATCGGGCAAGTTGGCAAGGCGTCCGTTGTGCCTTGATGCAAGGAGGCCAAGGGGATGTCAAGCATTGGGCCTTTAACGATCCCCCCAAACGCGAGGGAGCCCATCAGAATGAGCCGATGCCGCCGGAGACGTATCGACAATTGGCGACACGAGTGGTGGATCTGCACCCGTTAACCGTGGCCCAGAACGCCAGGACTTCAGGGGGGGGAAACATCTCAATGGTCCCGACCAGGGCGGTCACAGTCGGCCCTGTCGAGACATGGCAAGCGGAAAAGGTCTCAATCTGGCATGCCGGCAACCATGATAACCCGTTTGGCCAACGCCTGACGACTTGGATGATCGCCAATCGAATCGTCGATACGTCAGTCCCGATGTCGCTCTTGGCCGAGCATCCAAACGTCCAGTTCAATTTCTATCGGGGTGGCATCGGGACGTGCGATGTCGAGATGCATTAGCGGCTTTCCGAGCTCCGGACCCTACGGTCCGGAAGTGATTTCCGCCCATTTCATATTTTGCCATTCCGCATATTGCTTAAAATGCCGCTCGTTTTGAATCAGGACGGCGCGAACGACGCTGGAGTCGTCGGCACGGCCTAGGGTGCCAAGATTGTCCGGGATCAGATCCCATCGCTTATGCGCATACACGAGCGCAAATGCGGCTTGCGCGGTCGCATAATAAGGCAGGTCTTTGTAGGCGCCTTCGACCGCATCTTCAACGGCGTTTGCCAGGAAGTTGAGCTGGTTAACGAGATGGGGATAAATCGGTGCGTTGATCTCGGCAAACTCCACTTTCCAAAGAGGTAATTTCCGGAGCATTTGCTCAAGAATCCTCGGAGTCATTAAAGAGGCGCCGCGATTGGCGAAATCTGCGATTTCTGACATGCAGCTCATTCTACTGAAGCTGGTGCATCCAGGCAAATCTGAAGCGACTTGAAAACCGAAGTGAGGGGGGCAAGATTAAAGACGAGAACGACTGAGAGGATGGCGACCGAGATGATCGTGAGGGAAGGAATAGGAGATTGAATTCATATGAAGGTGAGCAATCAACGTTATTGGGGACGGCGGGGTCTGGCGGTTTTGCTGGGGGCTGCCTGCGCTGCGGTTCTCGTGAGCGCCTGTGGGCGCCAAGCAGAAGGGGCCGACGAAGGGAAGAGCTCGTCCGAATCTCCCGAGTCGAATGAAATAGCGAAAAGCCAGCAGAAGGGGGCATCGAACGAACCGGCGGTTACGAATACGAGCACAAAAAGTAAAGCAGAGGAGGTTCCCGTGGATCCAAACAGCGATGAGTGGAAGGTTCGCAAAACCGAAGAGGAGTGGAAAAAGGAGTTAACCGATCAGCAATATTACGTCACTCGGCAGCAAGGGACGGAGCCGGCTTTCCAAAACGCGTATTGGGACAATAAAAAGCCCGGGATTTATCGATGTATCGGATGCGGATTGCCGCTATTCGATTCCGAGACCAAGTTTGAATCGGGCACCGGCTGGCCGAGCTTCTACAAGGCGGTCAATGAGGAATATGTGGCCACAAAGGAGGATAATAGCCTCGGCATGAGCCGCACCGAGGTCCTGTGTGCCCGCTGTGATGCGCATCTGGGACATGTCTTTCCCGACGGACCCAAGCCGACAGGCCTTCGTTATTGCATCAATTCGGCTGCCTTGGATTTTGAAAAACAAGAGGAGGAGGAGGAGGAGGAGTCCGATAAGCAAGGAGAATGAACATTCCCGTTTCCTCAAGGGCAAGCGGTCCTCTACTTGTTATGGGGAAGGAGGGGATAGCGAGTAACGGGCTCGTGCTTGAATCGCCCTCCTACTTTCAGTGGGAGCTCGAAGTCGTCGATACGGGATCGGTGTGTCGGGCTACTGGCTCGATTTGGACGAATGTGCCGGCACCGCGGTAACGCTCGGAATGGCATGTCAGCACCAGGATTTGAATCGAGCTTGACAATGTCGCCAGAAAATCGAGTACTCGTTGCTGTCGAAACGGATCCGTATTGACCAGAACATCATCGAGGATGAGCATTTGGGGGTGGTATTTGGCCAGCTCCCGCGCGACAGCAGCGCGGAGGGCCAGCAGCAATTGCTCTTTGGCCCCTTGCGAGAGCTGCTCAAACGGAATGGATTCCTCGTATTTTGCTCCGATTCCGGCAACC